>JBKJPD010000362.1:0-4025 GCA_046595345.1 Pseudonocardia sp. | reverse complement strand
CTCGAAGGACTGCACGAACACCGGCGCGTTGGGCTTGTTCAGGCTGTTGCGCGTGAGGATGTCGATGAGCCGCTGTTCCAGCGGCAGCCCGGCAGCCTGGGAGAACGTCGGATGCTTTGTCTCGGGGTAGACCCCGATCTCGCGGTCGAGCTCCTTCGACAGCCGGGCGCGCAGGTCGAGCATCTCCTGGAAGGTGGGGACCTGGTAGCGCCCGTCGAAGAGGGTGTTGTGCTGGCGTATCTGTGGCAGCCGCTCGACAGCGCGCAGCGACTTGAGCTCGGCCAGGGTGAAGTCCTCGGTGAACCAGCCGGTGACGGCCACGCCGTCGAGCTGCTTGGTCACCTTCCGAGCGGCGAACTCCGGATGCTGCGCGACGTCGGTCGTCCCACCGATCTCGGGTTCGTGCCGGCAGACCAGCACGCCGTCCTTCGTGCTCACCAGGTCGGGCTCGAGGTAATCAGCGCCGAGGCGCGCGGCCAGCTCATAGGAGCCGAGGGTGTGTTCGGGCCGGTAACCCGACGCGCCGCGGTGGCCGATGACGATCGGACCGCGACGAACTCCGGGCTGCGGGCCTCCTGGCGCGGCCAGTGCTTCCGCACCGAGTGATCCGGTCAGTGGGGCGGCGACTGCCACGGCGGCCAGGCTTGCCAGGGCGTTGCGTCGGGTGAGCACAGGATCTCCTCGGGATGATGTGGTCGTACGCGGACGGTTCATCGCATCGGCGGGTCGGACGCTGTGGGACGCAGACCCGTGAGCGGGCATCGTGCGACGGTGAGACCCGTTCGCAGTGCAACCGCTCACCGGCCAGGAGTCAGCGCGTTGCGCTTGCTGTGCAGCGTGTCGCCGGCATCCTCGACGAACGCGATGTGATCGGCATCAGCGAACACGCGAGAGTTGATACCTCATTGATCCTGCTCCTTCCCCCGCTCCCGACGGGCAAGCACGATCGGGTGATCGTCGCGTCTCTAGGTGATGGTGAGGCAACTCGAACGTGAACCCCCCGCATCAGCCGAACGGACGTCTGGATGCTGCCCGGTAGAGCTCGGTCGGGCGGCGACCCGGTCCATCGGTCATGCCATCTGGCATCCGCACCGCCTCCATTTCACGATCACCCTGCCGCCACCCCGTCGCCGGTACCGCTACGAGCTCGTCCCCATCGGCGTCGTCGGCGCGACAGCATCGTCGAGGTGGACCTGCCGGTCACCGCCTGAGATCAGGAACGACCTGCCCGTAGGTGCCGAGCTTTCCGGCGACCCGGTCGATCTCCGCTGCGGTGACGGTGCGGACCGGGAGGCCTGTGCCGAGCGCCCGCAGGTGAACGTCGCAGATGTACTCGAGGTACCCCGCCAGGTTCAGGGCCTCGGCGAGCGTGTCGGCGACCACGACGGCGCCGTGGTTGCCCATCAGCGCTGCGGCCCGGCCTTCCAGCGCGGTAGCGACGTTCCCGGCGAGCTCGTCGCTGCCGAACGTGGCGTAGGGCGCCACGCGCACCGGCCCGCCGAACAATGCGGTGTAGTAGTGCGAGGCGGGGACCTCGTCGACGACACACGACAGGGCCGTCGACGAGAGCGCATGGGTGTGCACGATCGCCCGCGCGCCCGTCCGGGCGTACACGGCGAGGTGCAGTGGGAGCTCGCTCGAGGGTTGCAGCGGAGCGTCGATCGGCGTCCCGTCCAGCGCGTGGACGCCGACGAGTTCGGCGGTCATGACGTCGTAGTCCAGGCCACTGGGGGATACGGCGATCGCATCGTCGACCCGGACGGACACGTTGCCCGCCGTACCGACCACCAGCCCGTCACGGCGCAGGGCGCGGCAGGTGTCACCCACCTGGCGGCGCACATCGGCCAGGAGCATCGGCACGTCTCCTCTAGATCTGGGGAAGGCTCCAGTACATCGCGACGGTCGTGCCGACCGCATACCGGTGGACCTCGACCCGCTCGGCGAGCCCCCGGATGATCGCCATCCCGTGCCCGCGGAAGCCGGGATCAACCGGTGGTGTCCGCCACTGTCCTCCGTCGCGTACGGTAACTACCAGTGTGTCAGGGGTCGGGTGCCGGGCATCCAGCCAGGCCTCGGGGTGCCCTTCCGGGTAGGCGTGGTCGGCAACGTTCGCCAGCGCCTCGTGGGTGGCCAGCACCAGGTCGTCGACGTCGTCGGATGGCAAACCCTGCGCTGTCGCCCATTCCGCCACCCGCCGACGTACGGGAGCCATGCGGCTGGCCAGCGAGGATTCGCTCAGATGCAGGGTCAACGGGTTGGACGTCCGGGCGGGCACGGGTCACCCCGGCCGGGGTACGGCCGCGTGTCCGGCCACGGAAGCGGTAACCGGTAGTGGTCGGGCGCTGATGTCGATACCAGGCTTATACCCGGCTGGGCCCGGTCCCAACCAGGCGCTACAACAGCTCGGACCGGAAGTCGTCGAGAATCCGCCGCTCGCGCTTGGTCGGGCGCCCCGCGCCCCGCTCGCGGCGTGCCACCGGGACGGCCGACTCCGGTGGCGGCGGGGGCGTCCGGTCGATGAAGCAGGTGGCGGCGTCGACGGCACCGACCCGTTTCTGGATCACCCGCACCACCTCGAGGATCCGGGTGGTGTCCTGCACCCGCGCCCGGATCTTGTCGCCCGGCTGCACCGGGGTCGCCGGTTTGGCCGGCCTGTCGTTGACCCGTACGTGCCCGCCACGGCAGGCCGCCGCGGCGTCCGGGCGGGTCTTCGTGAGGCGCACCGCCCACAGCCAGCGGTCCAGTCGGGTCGACTCCACCCGATGATGATGTCACGGGCGCCTGGCGGCGCCCGTCCGCAGAAGACGTGGCGGAACAGTGTTATCTGCGGACAGTGTTATCTGCGGACAGCCCGCACTATCGCCTGGACGCGAGGGTCCGTGCGGAGCTCCTCCAGGGACACGGGCAGCGGCAGCCGCCAGTTCGGGTACTCGTCGACGGTGCCTGGCAGGTTGGGCTGGCGGACCTCGCCGACGATGTCGTAGGGGGAGATCAGGACGAGCCGCGAGCGGCTGCGGGCCAGCAGCGCGTGGATAGCGACGACCAGCTGTTCCTCGTCGTCGCCGTCCACGTCGCCGAGCAGGTTCACGAGCTCGGCCCGCTCGGCTGCCGCCTTCGCCACCTCGCCCGCCACGTCGTCGAGCAGGCCCAGCTCCGCGCGCACGCGGACGTGCTCCGCGCGCAGGAACCCGGACACCGTCGGCAGGTCGTGGGTGGAGACGGTGGCCACGGAGTTCTCCGGCCAGCGTTCCGGTGGGAGCAACGGTTGGCCCGGCGCGTCGAGGTCGCGGGTGAACCACAGCACCGACGACCCCAGCATCCGGCGCTCGACCAGACCCGCCGTGACCTCCGGCTCCACCGTGCCGAGGTCCTCGCCGATGACGAGCGCGCCCGCCCGGTGCGCCTCCAGCGTGAGGACGGCGAGCATCACCTCTGAGTCGTAGTGCACGTAGGTGCCGCGGTCGGCGGACTCGCCCGGCGGCACCCACCACAGCCGCCACAACCCGGCGACATGGTCGATGCGCAACCCGTCGGCGTGCCGCAACGATGCCCGGAGCAGGTCGCGATAGGCGGCGTAGCCGGTGGCGTCGAGGCGATCGGGACGCCACGGCGGCAGCCCCCAGTCCTGACCCTGCTGGCTGAACGCGTCCGGCGGCGCGCCCACCCGCACGTCGAGGGCCAGGACGTCCTGCAACGACCAGCCGTCGGCGCCTTCGGGGTCGCAGCCGACGGCGAGGTCGTGCACCACCCGCACACCGACCGCCCGTGCCGCGTCCCGCACGCCCGTGAGCTGCTGCTGCACCTGCTGCTGGAGCCAGGCGTGGAACGCGACCCGTGGGGCGAGCGCGGTCCGCGCCGCCGCGACGCCGGGCGCGGACGGGTGCCGCAGATCGGCGGGCCAGCGGCTCCATCGCGCGCCGTACCGCTCGGCCAGTGCGCAGAACGTGGCGAACTCCCAGAGATCGGCGGGGGCGTCGTGGGGCTCGGGGCGGTCGGCAGCACGCCACAGCAGTTCGGCGGCTGCC
>JBKJPD010000360.1:0-4260 GCA_046595345.1 Pseudonocardia sp. | reverse complement strand
CGAAACCGCGACCTTCACGACGGCCAGGTCTGTCTTGGGATCACGGCCGACGATCCGCGCGGCGCTGCGCGTGCCGTCGGGGAATACCGCCTCGATCGTGGCGCCGGCCGCGTCCGCCGCGGGCGCGACGACGTGGTTGTTGGTGAGCACGTAGCCGGACGGGTCGATGACGACCCCCGATCCGGTGCCGCTCTCCGCGCCGACACGGATCTCGATGGACACGACGGCCGGGACGGTCCGCTTGGCGATGTCGGCGACCGAGCCGGGCGGCCGTTCCTTGGCCGCGACGACCTGGGTGATCGTCGGGTCGGGATCGGTGAGGCTGCTCGCCCCCTCGGCGGTGAGCCTGCCGACCAGCCCACCAGCGGCTCCCACCAGCACCGCGACGAGCGCGAGCCCGGCCAGCGCCCGCGGCGAGACGCGGCGTCCGAAGAGCACCTCGCGGATGCTGAGGCGGGCCCCTTCCCCGCGGGCCGGTGCGGCGGCATGGGACGCGGCGACGGCGGGGGGGCCGAGTGCGACGGCGCTGTCGGGGTTGCGCCATGGATCGCGATCGGCGTCGGCGTTCCAGAAGGGGTTCTCCCCTGTTCCGGCGCCCGAGCCGTTCGACGGCGGCCGCTGCAGGGAGCCCGCAGCGGGATCGGGCCTGCCGAACGCGCCCGCCAGTGCAGCGGGCGGGGGCGCGGCGATCATGGTGCCGGTGCCGACGGCCGATCGGGCATCGAACCCGCCCTCGACCCCACCGGGACGCCCGAAGACCGACATCGCTGCGGGATCGACCGCCGGCCGGTCGAGTGGGCGGGGCCCGAGCCGCGGGGGCTCGGCACCGTCGACACGCTGAACAGGTGCGGTATTCGCGCCGGGGGTGCCACTGGGCTCGTCGCTCATCGCCGTCCCACGGCCGACCGCTCGTTCACGCCGACAGCCTGCCTCGGAGGTGGTGAAGTCCGCGTAGCTCAGCGTGGACTGGTGAACGAGCCGTGGATGCGATCCTCCGGCCGGGGGAGCGGGGCGAGGCGCAGATTCGCATCTGCGCCACCGGGACTGCCGACCAGCGAGCCGTTGAAGACCCCACGGTCGTTGCCGGTGGCCGCGGGCGGCGGGCCACTGGCCATGCCGGGGGCCCCGAGGGCGAGCGCCCCGAGGGCGAGACCCGACACCGCGGCACCCGCGCCGAACTTGAACCTGCGGGGCACCGGGGGGCGCCTGCCGTGCTGCCCGACCGGTCGTCGGGGTGCCGGTTCGGACCGGAGCACCGTGACGAGCCGGCCGTCGGCCGTCATGGCGAGGCCGGCGGGCGGGCCGGGGAGCTCCGCGTCCTGCGGGATCGAGCGGAGGCTGGACAGCAGCGACGACGGTAGGATCGGACACTCGGCCGAGCGCAGAGCGGACCGGGCCTGCCCCTGTGCGACGACCTGCGTGGCGCACTCCGGGCATTCGGCGAGGTGGCGGGTGGCCCGGCTGAACGGCCGATCGGCCAGCTCACCGTCGACGAAGGCGACGACGGCGTCGGGCAACAGGTGATCCTGCCCCCAGTCCGGGGCCGTCACCGTGAACCGTCGACGCTCACCTGTCATCCCGAAACCTCCTCCAACACAGCACCACCGTCCAGCGCGGCTCGGTGGCCCTTCAGCGAATTGCGCAGCGCGGCACGCCCGCGGTGGATCCTGCTTCTCACCGTACCCAGCTTCACCCCGAGGGTGACGCCGATCTCCTCGTAGGACAGCCCTTCGACGTCGCACAGGACCACGGCAGCACGGAACTCCGGCGCCAGGTCGTCGAGCGCGGCCTGCAGCATCGGGTCGAGATGGGTATCGGAGAAGACCTGCTCGGGCTCCGGCCCGTTACCGGGGATCCGGTCCGAGTCGTCGGGCAGGGCCTCCATCCGGATCCGGGAACGGCGCCTCACCATGTCCAGGAACAGGTTGGTGGTGATGCGGTGCAACCAGCCCTCGAACGTGCCGGGCTTGTAGGAGGCGAGCGAGCGGAACACCCGGACGAACGTCTCCTGGGTGAGGTCCTCGGCATCGTGTGGATTGCCGGTCAGGCGGTAGGCGAGGCGGTAAACGCGATCTGCGTGCTCTCGGACGACCTCGTCCCAGCTCGGTGGGGTCCATTCGGCACCGTCACCGGGCAACACCGCGCTGCTGGGCAGCATGGCTGAGCCCGACAATGTGGATGGGCCCTCGATCATCGTGGGATCAAACCTCCTGTGGCGGGTCGTGCCTCTTGCCAACGAGGAGCAGGGCACTCATGTTCCCGACCCCCGACCGGCCGACGACCCCGACCGATGGAACCTACGGTGCCCTACCGCTGTGAACGGAGGGTGAGAACGGACTGAGAAGACCCTGTGAATGCTGCGGCGGCTACCCCCGATAGGACACCGCGGGTGACGCGGGACCCGGCGTACCGCGATCCCGGACGCCCGGCGCAGTAGCCTTCTGAGCATGACTGGCCCGCACGGCGTGACCGACCCGCAGACTCTGCGCGACCACGTCGAGGGCTACCTGGCCGAGGACGACGTGCTTGTCGCCACCCGCGCAGGCGGCGTACATCTGGGTTGCACTCCCGTCGGGCCCGGTGTCGGGGCCGGCCTGCGGTTCCTCGCTGCCGCGATCTCCGCCAGGGCGGTGGTGGAAATCGGCACCGGGGTGGGGGTCAGCGGGCTGTGGCTGCTGCGGGGCATGGTCCCCGACGGGGTGCTCACCTCGATCGACATCGACCCGGAGCCCCAGAAGGTCGCCCGCGCCGCCTTCACCGCGGCCGGGCACAGCCCGTCCCGCCTGCGGTTGATCAACGGGATGGGCCTCGAGGTACTGCCCCGGCTCACCGACGGTGGCTACGACCTGGTGTTCGTCGATGCCGAGCCGGTGGACTGTCCGCGATATCTTGACGAGGCCGTCCGGTTGCTGCGCCCGGGCGGGATCGTCGCACTCGACGATGCACTCGCCCCCGGCGTGCTCGATCCGGAGAACGACGATCCGGGGGTGTGCGCGCTGCGGGAGGTCGCCCGGCGACTGCGCGAGGACGACCGGCTCGTCCCGGTGCTACTCCCACTCGGCGACGGCCTGCTCGCCGCGGTGAAGACCGCCTGAGCTGCGGGAGCACCGGTTCTGGCGGGTGGCGCCCCAGGATCGGGGGACACCACGTGATCGCACCGCCCTACAGCGCTGTGGTGCCCTTGCCCAGGACGACCACCCCGCCCTGGCTGACCGTGTAGCGGGCACGATCCATCGCCAGGTCCACCCCGACGAGCGCGCCGTCGGGGATCACGACGTTCTTGTCCAGGATCGCCCCGCGCACCACAGCGCCGCGCCCGACGCGCACGCCCGGCAGGACCACCGAGTCCGACACCTCCGCACCCGCGTCGATGCGCACGTTCGGGCTGATCACCGACCGTCGGACGATGGCGCCGGCGATGATCGTGCCCGCGCCGACGATCGAGTCCTGGGCGATACCGCCCTCGACGAACTTCGCCGGTGGGAAGGGGGCCAGCGCGGTGCGGATGGGCCAGCGCTGGTTGTAGAGGTTGAAGATCGGGTGCACCGAGACGAGATCGGTGTGCGCCTCGTAGTAGGCGTCGATGGTGCCGACGTCGCGCCAGTAGCCGGAGTCACGGTCGGTGGCGCCGGGCACCACGTTGTCGGCGAAGTCGTAGACGTACGCATCACCCTCGCGGACCAACCGCGGGATGATGTCGGCACCCATGTCGTGGTCGGAGTCGCTGTCCTCGGCGTCGGCGCGCAGCGCCTGCAGCAGCACCTCGGTGGTGAACACGTAGTTGCCCATCGACGCGAACGTGACGTCGGGGTCGCCGGGCACCGACGGCGGGTCCGACGGCTTCTCGACGAAATCGGTGATGCGCCCGGATTGGTCCGAGGCGATGCAGCCGAACGCCTTCGCCTCCGCCCGCGGTACCCGGATCCCGGCGACCGTGACGCCCGCGCCGCTCGCGATGTGGTCGGCCAGCATCTGGCCCGGGTCCATCCGGTAGACGTGGTCGGCGCCGAACACGACGACGTGGTCGGGCTCCTCGTCGTAGACGAGGTTCAGCGACTGGTGGATCGCATCCGCGGAGCCGCTGAACCACTGCGGCCCGAGCCGCTGCTGGGCCGGCACCGGGGTGATGTAGTTGCCGAGCAGGGTCGACATGCGCCAGGTCGTGGTGATGTGCCGGTCGAGGGAGTGCGACTTGTACTGCGTGAGCACCACGATCCGCAGGTAGCCGGCGTTGACCAGGTTGGACAGGACGAAGTCGAC
>JBKJPD010000354.1:0-8748 GCA_046595345.1 Pseudonocardia sp. | reverse complement strand
GGCCGGGCCGCCATCATGACGTGCAGTTCGTCGGGCGGGAGGTACGCCCACGCGCTCAGGTCGTCGGGCCGGAGCACGATCGCGTCGAGCTGCTCCTCGGTCAGCACGCCGCCGTCGAACACGAACCGCATGCGTTCCTCGTGGACATACGGGGCCCAGTCGACCACGAGTAGCCTGCCGAGGGGCAGTTCGAGATCGAGCCCCTCCTTCAGATTCCGGATGCACGCCCCTCGGGGCGTCTCCCCGCGCTCGACCTGCCCGCCGGGGATCTCCCACCTCGGCCCGTATGTCGGATCGACGATCAGCACGCTGCCCTCGTCATCGACGAACAACACGCTCGCCGAACACAGCGGCAGCGCGAACTCTTCTTCCGGCATGGAATAAGTATGCCGAATCGAAGGTATATGCTTGCTAGCAGGCAACTAAACGAGGATGGTCGATGCCGAACCGCTTCTACGACGAGGACGTCGCCCGACTTCGCGTGGCCCTCGCCCGGATCGCGCGCCAGCTCGATCGCCAGACCCGCGGTGAACAGGCCCGCGGCACCCTGACGCGCACGCAGATGTCGGTGCTCGCCACCATCGCACGATGCGGCCCGCTGCGGATCAGCGAGCTGGCCGAAGTCGAGGGCGTCAACCCGACGATGCTCTCGCGCATCGTCGGCAAGCTGGAGAACTCCGGTCTGCTACAGCGCCGCCCCGATTCCGACGACCGGCGCGCAACACTCGTCGCGACCACCCCCGAAGGCGACCACCTGCTCTACCGCCTGCGCGCTGAGCGCACCCGGTTGCTGGCGCAGCGTCTCGCCACGATGCCTGACGACGGGTCGACGCGGCTCCTCGCCGCCCTACCTGCGCTGGAGGCGCTCGCCGATGCCTTGATATCCACAGTCGACACGATCTCCCCGGAGAACCCATGACGATCCAGGAGGTCCGGGCGCTGCGTCGCCAGACCTTCGCCGCCTTCGCCAACCCGAACTACCGCCGTTACGTGTCGGGCCAGGCCGTCTCGATGGTCGGCACCTGGATGCAGTCGATCGCCCAGTCGTGGCTGGTCCTGCAGCTCACCGGCTCGGCCACGGCGCTCGGCCTCGTCATCGGCCTGCAGACGCTGCCCACACTGGTGCTGGGCTCCTACGCCGGCGTCGTCGCCGACCGCCTGGACAAGCGCCGCATGATGATCGGACTCCAGTCCGGGATGGGCGGGCTCGCCCTGCTGCTCGGCATCCTGACGATCACCGGTGCGGTCGAGCTGTGGCACGTCTACGTGCTGGCGTTCCTACTGGGTCTGAACAACTGCTTCGAGAACCCCGCCCGCCAGGCGTTCGTCCTGGAGATGGTGGGGCCCGACGACCTGCGCAACGCCGTCAGCCTCAACGCGGTACTGGTCAGCGTCGCACGCGCCGTCGGACCCGCGATCGCCGGCATCGTCATCGCCGCCGGCGGTATCGGTCTGTGCTTCCTGCTCAACGCCGCGAGCTTCGTGGCCGTGGTTGTGTCCCTGGCCCGGCTCGACGTCGGCGCGCTGAGGCGGTCGGTCCCGATACCGCGGGCGCCAGGGCAGCTCCGCGAGGGCTTGGCCTACGTGCGGCGCACCCCGGAGCTCGCGGTCCCGCTGCTGATGATGGCGCTGGTGGGCTGCCTGGCCTACGAGTTCCAGGTGGTGCTGCCCGTCGTCGCTCAGCAGTCGTTCGGCGGGGACGCCAGCACGTACGGATTCTTGACGGCCGCGATGGGGGCGGGTGCCGTGGTCGGGGGCCTCGCGGTAGCCGCGCGGGGACGCACAGGACTCGGCTCGCTCGTCGTCGCGGCCACGGCGTTCGGGATCGCGATGTTCGGGGCGGCGTTCGCCCCGAACATCCCTGTCGCGCTCGTCGCCATGGGCCTGGTGGGCGCCGCGAGCGTGGCATTCCTGTCCACCGGGAACAGCACGCTCCAGCTCGCCGCGGCCCCCCACATGCGGGGACGCGTGATGGCGCTGTGGGCCGTCGCCTACCTCGGCTCGACCCCCGTCGGGGGCCCGATCGTGGGCGTGGTCAGCCAGCACTTCGGGGGCCGCGCCGGCCTGGCCCTCGGCGCCGTGGCCTGCCTGATCGCCGCCGCGATGGGTGCGGTGGCCCGCTCACGTTCCCGGCGTGCCGAAATCCTCGGGCGAGACGTCGTCGAGAAACTCCCGGAAGTCGCGTAGCTGCTGCTCCGGCGGGGCGTCCGTACCGTTGGGGAACAGGTCGGCGATGGGCTGGCCGACGTCGTCGAGGATCTCGTCGGCCACCCCGATCGGGAGCTCGTCCCGCACCGCGATCGACAGCGCGTCGCTCGGCCGCACGACGACGCGGGTGGCGGTGCCGTCGTCCTGGGAATCGAACACCAGCGCCGCGGAGAAGACGCCGTCGACCAGCGCGGTGATCTCGACGCCGTCGAACTTGTGGCCCAGTCCGGTGACGACTGTGAGCAGCACGTCCTGGGTCAGCGGCAGGTCGTCCTCACCCCGGGGACCGACCGCGATCACATCGGCCTGGGCGCGACGCAGGAACACCGGCAGGCACCGGTCCCCATCGACCTCGCCCAGCAACAGCACCGGCTCCCTGGTCCGGACATGCACGACCAGCCTGAGCACCCGCATCGCCTGCATCGACACCCTCGATCCTCCGCCGCCTAGGCTGGCCGCGGTCGGGAACAGTGTCCGGCATTGGTCAGCAGGGGGGACACGTGGGGGAAATCGATCCGGGGACCGTCGCGGATCTCTACCGCAAGTACGCATCCGACCTCGCCGCGGTGCAGGAACAGCAGCGCGCGTTCCTCGCCGCGAACCGCGGCAACCTGACCCCCCAACTCGACGACCTCGAGGCCGAGATCACCTACCTGCTGCTGCGCGAGTTCCGGCCCGCCACGGTGATGGAGCTCGGCACGTTCCACGGCTGGTCCACGACGTGGTTGCTCAGCGCGCTGCGCGACAACGGCGCCGGGCGGCTGTACTCGTTCGACCGGATCGACAACGTGCTGCGCAACGTGCCGGTCGACCTGTCGGAGGGCCGCTGGACGTTCGTGCAGGGCGACATACAGGCCAATCTGTCCCGGATCCCGGACGCCGTCGACTACCTTTTCGTCGACGCCGACCACGGCAGGCGGTTCGGGCAGTGGTACCTGGACACGCTGTTCCCGCTCGTACCGGCGGGCATCCCGGTGAGCGTCCACGACGTGTTCCACGGCCGCAGCGCGCGGGTCTGGTCGGAGGGCTCCGTCGTGGTCGCGTGGCTCCGGGAGCGGGGCGTCCCACTGTTCACCGCGTCGCGGAGGAACTCTCCTGCGGTGTTCGAGACGCTCAACGACGTGCGTGCCGAACTCGGCCTCGGTGACGTTCGCGGCACCACCGCCAACCCGATGATCTTCTTCACCCTGCCCTGAGCGATCCCGGACCCGGCTGCCTCACCCGTCGAGTGTGAGCGGCAGCCCGAACAGGGGGAACACGCGCGCGGTGTCGAGGAACGCGTTGTACCCGACGATCCGGCCGCCGGAGAATTCCAGGACCTGCAGCGCGAACGGCTCGTGCCGCCCGCCCGGCCCGCTGGGACGGTACTGCCCGAACGCGGGCAGCCCGTTGGCGGTGACGGGAATGAGCCTGGAGCCCGCGCAGCCGTGACCCGGGCCGACCCACCACTTGCGGATCTCGATCGGGCCGCGCATCCACAACGCGTAGGGGGGCATGGAGAGCACGGCGTCCTCGTGTAGCAGCGCGACAAGCGACTCGATGTCGTAGCGCTCGAAGGCGTCGGCGTAGCGGTCCAGCAGACCCTGTTGATCCGCTCCCAGCGGGTCGGTCGCCGCGAGATCGTGAGTGGCCAGCGTGGCCCGCGCCCGCTGCAACGCGCTGTTGACCGACGCGACGGACGAGCCGAGCAACCCGGCCGTCTCCGCCGCGCTCCACTGCAGTACCTCCCGCAGGATCAGCACGGCCCGCTGCCGCGCCGGCAGGTGTTGCAGCACGGCCACGAATGCCAGCCGGATGCTCTCGCGGGCGACAGCCAGGTCAGCGGGATCCCCCACGGTAGGCAGGACGCGGGCATCGGGGATCGGCTCCAGCCAGGTGACCTCGGCGTGCGCCTCGCCCAGGGCGGAATCGGCGTTGCCGGCCGGCCCGAAGTCCATGGGGCGGGCCCGGCGCTTTCGGCTGTCGAGCATGGTGAGGCATACGTTGGTGGCGATGCGGTAGAGCCATGACCGCAGGCTCGAGCGGCCCTCGAACTTCTCGAAACCCCGCCAGGCCCGCACCAGGGTCTCCTGCACGGCGTCCTCGGCGTCGAAGGCCGAACCGAGCATCCGGTAGCAGTACCCGGTGAGCTCGACCCGGTGCTGCTCCAACCGCGGCGCCAGCTCGCCGGGCCCGGGCCGATCCCCGGGCGCGTTCGTCGTCGCCGGATCAGCTACCAGATCGGTCATCGCGAGATCGCCCCCTCACGGTCACGGCACACCATGTTTGGTGCGCTGCATCTCACCATAGGGGGACCCACCGACAGTTTCGGTCGCGCTGCGGTGGACAACCGGTGATTTCCGGCCCGGGAGTGTCGTTTGATCCTGACGGCCCGAGCACAGTCGGGGTCTAAAGCTCCCCGGGGCCCTCCTGGGGCACCATGCCGAGCTGGTCGGCGACCGCAGCCATCACGTCCTGAACGGCCACGGTGTCGGCGAGCGGCATCACCGCGCTCTCCCGGCGTCCGGCGACGACGCACTCGGTGACCTCGATCAGCTCGTGCGCGTACCCCTCGCCGAGGCGGGGCACCGTCACCTCCTCGGGATCCCGGCCCTCGCGGTGCACGACGATCGTGTCGGGATGGTGGAACCGCGGCAGAACGTCGATCCACCCGCCGGTGCCGACGATCCGGGCCCGCCCGGGCGACGCGCAGCGCAGCGATGCGAACAGCGTCGCGCTGCGCCCGCCCGGGTAGCCCAGAAGCACGGACTCCTCGACGTCCACGCCACCGCCGTCGAGCACGCCGTGCGCGCTGACCGTGGCCGGCGTGCCGAGCAGCATCTGCGCGAACGAGATCGGGTAGACGCCGACGTCGAACAGCGCCCCCCCGCCGATGGCCTTGCTGAAGTAGCGATCGTCCGGGTCGGTGGGGGCGCGCACCCCGAGGTCGGCCTGCACGGACCGCACATCGCCGATCGTCCCGTCGGCGATGAGCCCGCACATCGCGACGATCGCGGGCTGGAAACGCGTCCACATCGCCTCCATCGCGAACACGCCGACCTCGGCGGCGACGGCGACGATCTCGCGGGTGGCGGCCGGGGTGACCGTGAACGCCTTCTCCACCAGCACCGCCTTACCGGCGCGCAGCGCGGCGATGGCCACCGCCCGGTGCTGCGGGTGCGGCGTCGCGATGTAGAGCGCGTCGACGCCGTCGTCGTCGACGATCGCGCGGTAGGACCCGTGGGTCCGCGCGATTCCGTGTGCGACGGCGAACGCCACGGCGCGTTCCGCGGAGCGCGACGCCACCGCGACCACCTCGGCTCCTGGCACATGCCGAAAATCCGTCACCACCCTCGACGCGATCCGGCCCGGACCCACGACACCCCAGCGCACGTTCATGCGCCCATCCTCGCGGTCACCGTGCTCAGCCCCGCAGGGTGTCGTAGGGGGACCGGCCGAACCGGCTGCGGTACTCGGCGGCGAACCGCCCGGGGTTCCCGAAGCCCCAGCGGGCCGCGACACCCGCCACCGTCGTCCCGTCGGTGGGGTCGGCGACGCGGAGATCGTCGTGGGCCCGTTGCAACCGCACGGCGCGCAGGTACCCCAGCGGCGTGGTGTCCAGCGCGCTCCGGAACGCCCGCTGCAACGCCCGCGGCCCGACGTGGGCGGCGTCGGCGATGGCGGTCAGATCGATGGCGTCGGCGGCGCGCTCCTCGATGAACGCGACCGCGCGCCGGATCACCGCCGGCGCGATGCCGGCGCCGGGGTGCCTGTCGTTGCCCATCGTCGCGTTCGGGAAGGTCTCGAGGGCGGTGGCGACGATCAGCCGGAATACCTGTTGGAGGACCAGCGGACTGCCGTGCACGGCCGGGTTCACCGCGACGTCGCCGGCCGCGTACTGCATGAGGTGTTTCCAGCGCAGCGCCTTCGCCGCGGTGCGCGGGCGCGCCAGATCGAACGCGACGGATCCTGCCTCCCGGTCGTCGCCGACGAGCTCGGCGGCGATCCGGTCGACGGCGCCACGCGACATCCGGATCTGCGACATCCGGATGTCGGACCACTCGACCACCATCTGCGCGTCGGGGTCGTAGGAGAACACGTCGCCCGGTCCGGCGTCGATCTCGTGGTGGTTGGACCGGATCGTGAACCGGCCCGCGAGCAGGTGGCTGAACAGCAGGGTGTTGTCGAGCGGGTCCCACTCGCCGTTCAACGCCATCGTGTGCCGGGCGACGCCGACCGTGAACACCCCGCAGTCGGCCATGCGATGGGAGAAGTGGAAGTTGCGCCGGCGTCCGGACAGCTTCGCGGAGTGGTCGACGTAGGCGGTGCGGAGCCAATCGTGCGCCTCGTCCGGGTCACCAGTCGCGATATGGAGCCGCATCAGCGAATCCGTCACCCACCCACCTCCTTCGTCGGAGGCGACGCTACGACCTCGGGTACAGGTAACGCACTCCCCCAAGCTGTCCACTTCGCGACGCGTTCTGTCCACTTCGCGTCCTCGACCGCTCCGGCAGTTGTTCGTTCCACCAGATCGGGATAGCACTACACCGGGCAGGGCGGGACCTCCGCAGGAGGGGGCGAGAGGTACCGCCTGCCCGGCTCGGGCCGTCATCGGGGGGCGGCCCGAGCCGCCAGGTGCCGTCGTCGTGACGGGTCGGCTAGTCAGGCCGAGCGGCTGCCGCTCGCCGCTTGTCGGCGTCCCGGGAGTAGTTCGGGTCGGTGCGTAGGCGACTGTGCCGGGCGCCGTAGGTGAAGTACACAACGATGCCGAGGGCCATCCACACGACGAACCTGAGCCACGTCTCCGCGGGCAGGTTGAGCATCAGGTAGACCGACGCGAGCACCGCGAGGACGGGGACGACCGGCACGCCCGGGCAGCGGAACGCCCGGGGCAGGTCCGGGCGGGTGCGGCGCAGCACCATCACCCCGATCGCGACGAGGGCGAACGCGAACAGGGTGCCGATGTTCACCAGCTCGGCCAGCTCGGACAGCGGCACGAACGTCGAGATGATGGCGACCGCGATACCTGTCGTGACCGTCGTACGGATCGGGGTGCCGAACCGCTTGCTCACGACGGAGAACCCGGGCGGCAGCAGCCGGTCGCGGCTCATCGCGAAGAAGACCCGGCTCTGCCCGAGCATCAGGATCATCATGACGGTGGTCAGGCCGACGAGCGCCCCCACCGAGATCAGCGTCGCGAAGCCCGGCTGGCCCACCGACCGGAAGGCCTCGGCCAGCGGAGCGTCGATCTTGATGTCGGTGTACTTCACCATTCCGGTGATCACGATCGACACCGCGACGTAGAGCGCTGTGCAGATGGCGAGCGAGCCGAGGATGCCGATCGGCATGTCCCGCTGTGGCCTCTTGGTCTCCTCCGCGGCGGTTGCGACGATGTCGAAGCCGATGAACGCGAAGAACACCAGCGCGGCGCCCGTGAAGATGCCCGTGACGCCGAAGGAACCGGGCGCGAAGCCGAGGTCCTGCAGCAGCGAAGGGGTGCTCTCCGCGCCCGCGGCGGGCGGGGAACCGGACGGCGGGATGAACGGCGAGTAGTTGCTGGCCTTGATGTAGAACAGCCCGGCGATGATGACGAACAGCACGACCGCGACCTTGATGACCACCATCACGAGGTTCACCTGTGCGGACACCTTGATCCCCAGGCAGATGACGCCGGTGAGGACCAGGACGATCGTCGCGGCGACCAGGTTATGACCGTCGCCGTAGAGCCAGTCCGGGATGGTGACTCCCAGTTGCGTCATCACGTCGGCGAAGTAGGTCGACCAGCCGACCGCTACCGTGCTGGCGCCGAGGGCCAGTTCGAGGATGAGGTCCCAGCCGATGAGCCACGCCGTCAACTCACCGAGAGTGGCGTAGGAGAACGTATATGCGGAGCCCGCTACCGGAACGGTGCTGGCGAACTCCGCGTAACACAGCGCCGCGAGCGCGCACACGACGCCGGCGAACACGAACGAGAGCGCGACGGCCGGCCCGGCCTGGACACCGGCGGCCTTGCCGGTGAGAACGAAGATGCCGGTACCGATGACCACCCCCACCCCGAAGACGGTGAGATCGATCGGCCCGAGGCGCTTACGCAACTGGTGCGCAGGCTCCTCGGTGTCTGCAATGGACTGTTCGATGGACTTGGTGCGCCAAAGATTCATGTCCCACCCCCTCGACGTGGTACCCCACCCTCCGGGCGCCCGCCTGTCGTGGCGGGCAGGAGCACCTACCGCACATCCTGCGAGCGTTCGCCGTGCCGGCCGCAGGACCGCCGGGTGCCCGGAAGACGCCCGTTCGCCATGCACCGTTCAGATCCGAACGGGCATAGTGAACCGTACAGAGGTGGGTGACGCAACGAGCGTCTACCCCGAGCGGGTCCGCCCGGCGGGCGAGCAGCTCCACCGTGTTGTGGAGCTCGGCCAGGTTCCCGGGCCAGTGCCGGTGGTGGCGACCCGACCCAGCACCAGGCCGCGAACCAACCGCCCCCCGGGTTCTGCGCTTCCGTGTGACTCTAGGTGACGGGGGAGCCGGCAAAGATCTGCCAGGCGAGGACGGATTTGG
>JBKJPD010000437.1:0-11953 GCA_046595345.1 Pseudonocardia sp. | reverse complement strand
GACCTCGTGGTCGCCACTCCCGACGCGGTGCACGTGCTCAGGGTCGCCGACGTGCCGGGGACGTTCCTGCACGTCCGGCTCGCACCCGGTCGAGGCGACGTCGCCGCGACCCGCCGGGAGCTCGCCTCCCCGGCCCTGCAGGCGATCGTGGCGCGCACGCTGGGGCTTGTGGTGGGGCCGGGTTCCGCCGAGCCGCCACGGCGCCCGCTCGCACTCCCGTCCCCGCGCCCGGTCCCGGACCCGATGCCCCGGCCGCGGGCACCGTTGTCCGACCCGCGGCCGTCGCGCGGGGATGCCGACCACCAACCGGCACTCGCCACGCTGGGCACCGCGGGGCCGCCGCCTGCCCACGCCGGCGTTCTCGCGGCGCTGGCGCTGGGGCCCGCCGGAATCTCGTGCCCGGTGCCGCGGCGGCCCGTCTCGATCTTCGCGGTGCTGTACCAGGCGTGGTCGTGTGATCCCGCCACCCTGCGCCGGGTCGCCGCCGGGCTTCGCGTCCTGGAGTGACCGGGCGCGAAACCCCGTCGCCACCCCCTCTAGCATCGACATGCCGGGCGGAACAACACCTGGCGAAACACACCCCCTGGAGGCCTCCCGTGTCCGCGCCCGTACCCAGCCCCGCGTCCGCCACCGTCCGGGTGCCGGCCGGGACGACGGCGGGAGCCGCCGTGCGCGAGGCGGGCCGTCCGACCAATGGGCCGAGCGCCGTCGTCGTCGTCCGGGACGCGGCAGGGGAGCTGAAGGACCTCACCTGGGCCCCCGACGTCGACGTCGAGGTGGAGCCGGTCGGCGCCGACACCGCCGACGGCCGCAGCGTCATCCGGCATTCGGCCGCGCACGTGCTCGCCCAGGCCGTCCAGCAGTTGCGCCCCGACGCGAAGCTGGGCATCGGCCCGCCGATCGCCGACGGTTTCTACTACGACTTCGACGTGGCCGTCCCCTTCACCCCCGACGACCTGACCAAGCTCGAGTCGGCCATGAAGAAGATCATCAAGGGGGGGCAGCGGTTCGCCCGGCGCCGCTACGACTCCCTCGACGACGCCCGCAAGGAGCTCGCCGACGAGCCGTACAAGCTGGAGCTGATCGAACTCAAGGGCCCAGGAATGGACGCTGTCGACACCAGCGAGGTGATGGAGGTCGGTGGCGCCGAGCTCACCGCCTACGACAACGTGCACGCACACACCGGCGACGTCGTCTTCTCCGACCTGTGCCGCGGCCCGCACGTGCCCACCACGAAGTTCATCCCGGCGTTCAAGCTGATGCGCTCCGCAGCCGCGTACTGGCGCGGGAACGAGAAGAACAAGCAGCTCCAGCGGATCTATGGCACCGCGTGGGAGTCCACCGAGCGCCTCGACGAGCACCTCACCAGGATCGCCGAGGCCGAGCGCCGTGACCACCGCCGCCTCGGATCCGAGCTGGACCTGTTCTCGTTCCCCGATGAGATCGGCTCCGGCCTCGCGGTGTTCCACCCCAAGGGTGGGGTGATCCGCCGGGAGATGGAGGACTACTCGCGGCGCCGCCACGAGGAGGCGGGCTACGAGTTCGTCAACACCCCGCACATCACCAAGGGCCAGCTCTTCGAGACCTCAGGACACCTGCAGTGGTACGCGGACGGCATGTACCCGCCCATGCAACTCGACGCCGAGCTCAATGCCGACGGCACCGTGCGCAAGCCCGGCCAGGACTACTACCTCAAGCCGATGAACTGCCCGATGCACAACCTCATCTTCGGGTCGCGCGGGCGCAGCTACCGGGAGCTGCCGATGCGGCTGTTCGAGTTCGGCACCGTCTACCGCTACGAGAAGTCCGGCGTGGTGCACGGGCTCACCCGCGCTCGGGGCTTCACCCAGGACGATGCGCACATCTACTGCACGCCCGAACAGATGCAGGTCGAGATCCGCTCGCTGCTGCAGTTCGTGCTCGATCTGCTGCGCGACTACGGCCTCGACGACTTCTACCTCGAGCTCTCCACCCGCAACCCGGAGAAGTCCATCGGCAGCGACGAGGACTGGGAGCGCGCGACCGACGTGCTGCGCGAGGCCGCCGAAGCCAGCGGGCTCGATCTCGTGCTGGATCCGGGCGGCGCCGCGTTCTACGCGCCGAAGATCAGCGTGCAGGCCAAGGACGCGATCGGCCGCACCTGGCAGATGTCGACCATCCAGGTCGACCTGATGCTGCCGGAGCGCTTCGACCTCACCTACACCGCGGCCGACGGCTCCCGGCAACGGCCCGTGATGATCCACCGCGCGCTCTTCGGCTCGATCGAGCGTTTCTTCGGGGTGCTCACCGAGCACTACGCGGGCGCGTTCCCGGCGTGGCTCGCGCCCGTGCAGGTCGTTGCGATCCCGGTCACCGACGACCAGGTGCCTGCTACCCGTGAGATCGCCGCAGCGCTGCGTGCCAAGGGCGTCCGCATCGAGGTGGACGCCTCCGACGACCGGATGCAGAAGAAGATCCGTACCCACACGCTGCAGAAGGTGCCGTTCCTGCTGCTCGCGGGTGCCCGCGACGTCGAGGCGGGCGCGGTGAGCTTCCGCTTCCGCGACGGCACACAGGTCAACGGTGTGCCGGTGGCGCAGGCCGTCGAGCAGATCACGGGTTGGATCGCGAGCCGTAACAATACTTCGCCCACCGCGGAGACCTTCGCGACGTCCTGAGTGGCGTCCGCCTAGGATCGGCACTCATGAGCGAGGGGGTCGGGCCGGGGGGATCGGGTGATCCTGCCGGGCCCGTCGCGGAGGTGCGCGACGGTGTCGGCACACCCGACGGGTTCCGCCGCCTGTGGACGCCGCACCGGCTGGCCTACATCAAGGAGGCAGGCGCCGACGGCTGCCCGTTCTGCCGCATCCCGGCCCTGTCCGACGAGGACGGCCTGATCATCGCGCGCGGGGACACCGTGTACGCGGTGCTCAACCTGCATCCCTACAACCCGGGTCACCTGATGGTCCTGCCCTATCGGCACGTGGCCGAACTGGAGGACCTGACGCCTGCCGAGTCCGGCGAGTTGATGACCTTCACGCAGGACGCCGTGCGGGTGATGAAGCAGGTTGCCGCACCGCACGCGTTCAACGTCGGGATCAACCTCGGCGCGGTCGCGGGGGGTTCGCTCGCCGATCACCTGCACCAACATGTCGTGCCGCGCTGGGGTGGCGACGCCAATTTCATCGCCGTGATCGGGCAGACGAAGGTGATACCGCAACTGCTCTCGGAGACCCGCGAACTGCTCGCCGCGGCCTGGCCGGGCGCAGCGGCCCGCGCCGACTAGTCTGAATCGGGCGGCTGCCCTCCCAGGGTCCGGTCCACAAGCAGGAGTCCATGCTCAACGTCTTCGCCCGCGTGCACGTCAACCGCGTCAGTGACCCCGTTGGTCGCTGGTTGGTCTCCCGCGGGATAGCGCCCGATGTCGTCACCGTGATCGGGACGGTGGGCACGGTCGCCGCGGCGGTGTGGTTCCTGCCCCGCGATGAGCTGTTCGTCGGCACCGTGGTGATCACCGTGTTCGTCCTGTTCGACCTGGTCGACGGCGCGATGGCCCGCGCTCGCGGGCGCGGCACCCCGTTCGGGGCCGTCCTCGACTCGACCAGCGACCGCCTGGCCGACGGTGCCCTGTTCGCCGCCCTGACCTGGTGGTGCCTCGGCGTGGGGGAGCAGCGGCTTCTCGGGGTCGCGGCGCTGGTGTGTCTCGTCGCCGGGCAGCTCACCTCGTACATCAAGGCGCGCGCCGAGGGGATGGGCCTCTCGGCCGACGGTGGGCTGGTCGAGCGGGCCGAACGGTTGATCATCGCGCTGGCCGGTACAGGACTGGAGGGGCTCGGAGTGCCCTACGCGCTCAACCTGGCGCTGTGGTTGCTCGCGGCGGCGTCGATCTGGACGGTCGGGCAGCGGATGGTCTCGGTGTACCGGAGCGCGCAAGTACCGCCGGCCGGGCAACCGGTGGCCCACGACCCGGCCGATCCCGCACCCGGCCCATGAACCACCCCTCCGTGTCGGAGCGGGTGGTCGATGCCCAGTACGCGGCGGCGTGGAGGCTGGTGCGGGCGTTGCCACCCCGGTTCGCGGCGGGTGCGTTCCGGCTCGGCGCCGACCGTGTCGCCCGGCGCGACGGGTCCGGTGCGCGGCAGCTGCGGGCCAACCTCGCCCGCGTCGCAGCGTCCGCTTCTCCGGCGGAGCTGGACCTCCTCGTGCGGGACGGCCTGCGCAGCTATGCCCGCTACTGGTGCGAGGCGTTCCGGTTGCCTGCCATGGACCCGGCGGTGATCCACGCCGGGACCGACCGGCGGGTCACCGGAGCCGGACCGCTGTTCGACGCGCTCGACGCAGGCCGCGGCGTCGTGTTCGCACTGCCCCACAGCGGCAACTGGGACGCGGCAGGCATCTGGCTCGTGGAGACCCTGCGACGCCGCGGGCACGAGCCGGGGTTCACCACCGTGGTGCAGCGGCTGCGCCCGGAGTCGCTCTACCGGCGGTTCGTGGCCTACCGCGAGTCGTTGGGCTTCGAGGTAGTCGCCGCCGAGGACGGGTCGGCGGCCCACCGCGCCCTCACCCGCCGCCTGCGCGGCGGCGGTGTCGTCTGCCTGGTCGCCGACCGCGACCTGACCGCCACCGGCGTCGACGTCACGTTGTTCGGTGAGCCCGCCCGGCTACCCGCGGGCCCCGCCCGGCTCGCCGCGCTCACCGGATCGTTGCTGCTGCCTGCCTACCCGCGGTTCAGCGCCGACGGGTGGGCGCTGCCGATGGCCGAGCCGGTGCCGGTGGCCGGGCGCGCCGGTGTGGCCGCTGCGACGCAGGGGCTCGCCGATGCGTTCGCGCTCCTCATCGCCGACGCCCCGGCGGACTGGCACGCACTCCAGCCGATCTGGGCCGCCGACCAGGTATCGGAGCTGGTGTGAGCGGGCCGCCGCTGAGGGTCGGCATCGTCTGCCCGTACTCCCTCGATGTCCCCGGCGGGGTGCAGGCCCACGTGCTCGGGCTCGCGCGGGCACTGATCAGGCAGGGCCATTCCGCTGACGTGCTGGCACCGGCGGGCGCCGGTACCCCGCTTCCGGACTTCGTGACCCCCGCGGGCCGTGCGCTGGGCGTGCCCTACAACGGGTCCGTCGCGCGCATCACGTTCGGCCCGGTGTCCTACGCGCGGGTCCGGCGTTGGCTCGTCGACCATCCCTTCGACGTGTTGCACCTGCACGAGCCCACCACGGTCAGCCTTCCGGTTCTCGCGCTCATCGCGGCGGACGGGCCCATCGTCGTCACCTTCCACACCTCGACCGAGCGCTCCCGCACGCTCAGCGCGTTCGGCGGTGTGCTGCGGCCGCTGATGGAGAAGGTGACCGCGCGGATCGCGGTATCACCGCACGCGCGGCGGGTGCAGGTCGAACACCTCGGCGGGGACGCCGTCGAGATCCCCAACGGGGTGGACGTCGCGGCCTACGCGCACGCCCGGCCGCTGCCCGGCTACCCACGACCGGAGACGGTGGGATTCCTCGGGCGGTTCGACGAGCCGCGCAAGGGAATGGCGGTGTTGCTGGAAGCGGTGCGCATGCTCGCACCGACGCGACCCAACCTGCGCCTGTTGGTGGTCGGCCGCGGCGACGCCGCCGCACTGCGACGGCTGGCCGGTCCGGTGGCCGACCGGCTCGACGTTCTCGGCGCCGTGGACGACGCCGACAAGGCCGTCGCGCTGCGCTCGATGGACGTCTACTGCGCCCCGCACATCGGCGGCGAGAGCTTCGGCATGGTGCTCACCGAGGCGATGTCGGCCGGAACCCCGGTGCTCGCCGGCGACCTCGACGCCTTCCGCGCCGTGCTCGGCGGATCCGCCGGAGTGCTGTTTCCGGTGGGCGACGCCGCGACACTCGCCCGTTCGCTCGCCGATCTGCTCGACGACCCGGCCCGTCGAGCCGCGCTGTCGGCCGCCGGGCGGGCCCGGGCCGCCGACTTCGACTGGTCCCACGTCTGCACCTCGGTGGTGCGCGTCTACCGCGCGGCCATCGCGGCCGCGCCGGGCCGGGCCGGGCCGGGGATCGTGCCGCGTCGGCTCGCTCCGCCCGCCACCGCACGTCCGGGGGCGTCGTGACCGGCGCTGCGACCCTGGTGCTGGTCATGCTCGTGTCCGTAGTCGTGTGGGTCGTGGTCCTCGGTGTCTCGCGGGCCCGTCGGCTCGACCGCCTGCGCGGCCGCGTCGACGCCGCCCGCGCCGGCCTGGAGTCAGCCCTGCAGCGCCGCGCCGAAGCAGCCCTGGCGGTGGCCGCCGCGGCCCCCGGCCCGGCCGGCGCCGCACTGCGCCGCGCCGCGCTCGCGGCGCGGGCCGCCGGGGTCGCTGAGCGGGAGTCCGCCGAGAACGTGGTCGGGCGCATGATCGCGGAACTCGACCGCGCTGCCCTGCCCGAACCCGTGCGTGCGGAGCTGGCCGAGGCCCAGCTGTACCTGGCGCTCGCGCGCAGCGTCCACAACGACGCCGTCCGCAACACTCTCGGGTTGCGCTCGCGCCGCATGGTGCGCCTGCTGCACCTCGCGGGAACCGCGCCGTTGCCCGCCTACTTCGACATCGCCGATACGCAACCGGGACCGGTGTGACCATGGCCGCCCCCGCTGTGGCCCGGGAGAGCAGGGGCGGTTCGCGCCCCTGACGTACGATCGGAGATCAGCGAACGATCGATCGAAAGGTACCGCCGTGTCCTCCGACCAGCCCGTTCCCGACAACGCCGGCCCCCAGCAGGGCACCGCGCGCGTCAAGCGCGGGATGGCGGAGATGCTCAAAGGTGGCGTGATCATGGACGTGGTCGACGCCGACCAGGCGAAGATCGCCGAGGATGCCGGCGCCGTCGCCGTCATGGCGTTGGAGCGCGTTCCCGCCGACATCCGTGCCCAGGGCGGTGTCGCCCGGATGAGTGACCCCGACATGATCCAGGGGATCATCGACGTCGTCTCCATCCCGGTCATGGCGAAGGCCCGCATCGGGCACTTCGTCGAGGCTCAGGTGCTCCAGTTCCTCGGTGTCGACTACGTCGACGAATCCGAGGTCCTGACCCCTGCCGACGAGGCGCACCACATCGACAAGTGGGCCTACACCGTGCCTTTCGTGTGCGGCGCCACCAACCTCGGGGAGGCCCTGCGGCGCATCTCCGAGGGCGCGGCCATGATCCGCTCCAAGGGTGAGGCCGGCACCGGGAACGTAGTAGAGGCCACCCGGCACATGCGCTCGATCCGTTCGGAGATCCGCAGGCTCGGCACCCTGGACGAGGCCGAGCTCTACATCGCGGCCAAGGAACTGCGGGCGCCCATCGAACTGGTCACCGAGGTGGCGCGGGCGGGCAAGCTGCCCGTCGTGCTGTTCACCGCGGGGGGCATCGCCACCCCGTCCGACGCGGCGATGATGATGCGGCTCGGAGCCGAGGGTGTGTTCGTCGGCTCGGGGGTCTTCAAGTCCGGCGACCCCGCCCGGCGCGCCGAGGCGATCGTGAAGGCCACCACATTCTTCGATGATCCCGGCGTGATCGCCAAGGTCTCGCGTGGCCTCGGCGAGGCGATGGTCGGGATCAACATCTCCGACCTGCCTGCTGAGCAGCGCTACGCCACCCGAGGCTGGTAGTCCTCACTCTTTCGGGCCAGTCGAATGGATATCCCAGGCTCGTCGTACCGATCGTCGCCGTCGAACGTCCGCTCACCGTGAACTGGGCTCGGCGGCGTTGACGGTAAGTGGTATCGACGGGACCAAGTGCGTACACGGTCGAATGAATGAGACTGCTGGAGTAGTGGCCTCCGCCTAGTGTCCGACTTGTCGGCTGTGGGACACGAGGGGCAGGAGACTCGAATGAGGCGTTCCGCGACCATCGGGGGCATCATCGCCGCGCTGCTGTTCGCGGGTTCGGTGACGGCCATCGCCCAGGTGCCCACCCCGGACCCGGCGTGCGCCCGGGCGAACCCGTTCCCCGGTGGCTCCAACCCTGAGAGCCCCGGGCCAGGTGGTGCGGTGCCCGCCCCGACGCAGGGGTCTCCCGCCGCGCCCGTCGCGCCCGCCCCGATCCAGGCGCCGCCCGCAACGAAGCCGCCGGTGCTCAGCTATGCGGCCCCGACTGCGGCCCCGGCTGCGGTCTCGACTCCAACTCCGGTCCCGACTCCAACTCCGGTCCCGGTTCCGGCTGCGGCCTCGGTTGCGACTGCGACTGCGGCTGCGGCCCTGGCTGCGGTCCCGGCTGCGCTCTCGACTCCAACTGCGGTCCCGGTCCCGGTTCCTGCCCCGGTCCCGGTCCCGACTGCGCCCCCGATTCCGGTTGTTGCGCCCGCGCCGCCCGCCACGCCCGCGCCGCCCGCCACGCCCGTCCCGCCGGTCCCCCCTCCCACAGACCACTGTGTTGCTCCCGCGGAGCCCGGCCGCTCGGCCGGCGAGGCCACCAGTGCCGCGAAGCAGTTCAACTGGGGCGAGCCGAACCGGGTCGAGGAGTTCGACGGTGCGCTCGGTGGGGAGTGGAACATCTACAACGGCCCCGGGCACGCCGGCAACGGCCGCCGCACCCCGGACGCGGTGAGCGTCGCGGACGGCAAACTGACGATCACCGGTGACCCGCACGGGGCCACCGCGGGCATGGCATGGACCCCCGGCCAGATGTACGGCCGTTGGGAGGGCCGCGTGAAGGCGCCGGTCAGCGACGAGTCGTACAACGCCCTGCTGCTGCTGTGGCCCGACGCCGAGAACTTCCCGGTGGGCGGCGAGATCGACTTCATGGAGATGTCCGACCACACGCGGCAGTCGACGGAGCTGTTCCTGCACTACGGCGCCGGCAACAATCAGGTCGCCGGCAAGGTGCAGATCGACGCGACCGAGTGGCACAACTGGGCGCTCGAATGGACGCCCACGCACATCGCGGCGTTCGTCGACGGTAAGCAGTGGTGGCGCACCACCGACATGTCCATCCTGCCGCCCGGCCCGATGCACCTGTGCATACAGCTCGACTGGTTCCCCAAGGGTGGTGACGTCCGGCAGTCCCACATGTACGTGGACTGGGTGAAGCGGTACTCCCTCGACGCCGCCGATCTGACCGAAGGCGCGGTGGACGACCTCACCGGAGGCAGTCCTGACGCTGTCCCGGTCCGACGGCGCGGGCTGGTCGACAGCGCAGTTTTCGCACCCGGCAGTTAGCCGGTCGGGCGACCTCGGGACAGTCGCCGTCACCGGGGAAGCGGGCGCAGTCGCCGGGGCCGTCATCACGGGCAGGTCGCGGCGGTCGCCGGGCGGGCACGCGGCGAGCAGGGTGGCGGCGAAGGGGGCGTGGTCGGAGTGAATCACGAGGCCCTCACCGGCCCTGATGACCTGCACCGGCTCCGCGGGCGCGATACGCCGGCGTCCCCTGAGCGGTGGCGCGGTCCATGCGGGAGGCTGAAGGTGTGCACTGTCTCGTGATCGGGGCCACCGGCTACGTCGGCGCCCGGCTCGTTCCCCGCCTGCTGGCCGACGGCCACGCCGTCACTGTCATGGTGCGCGACGAGGCGAAGCTGGCCCGGCTCGACTGCGCGGGGCGGGTGCAGGCGCACCGCGGCCATGTCGCTGATCCCGCGGCCGTGCGGGCCGCCTGCGACGGCGTCGACGCGGTGTTCTACCTCGTGCACTCGATGGACGGGCCGGGCTTCGCCGAGCGCGACCGGAACGCCGCCGCGGTGCTCGCCGCCGCGGCCCGTGACGCGGGCGTGGGTCGGGTCGTCTACCTGGGTGGCCTGCAGCCCGCGGGTACGGTCACGTCGGCGCACCTGCATTCCCGCCGTGAGGTGGGCGAGATGTTCATCGCCGGTGGTGTCCCGGCGGCGGTGCTGCAGGCCGGGATCGTGGTCGGGGCCGGTTCGGCGAGCTTCGAGATCATCCGCCACCTCGCCGAGGCCTCCCCGGTGCTGCCGATGCCCGACCGGGCCTGGAACGCGGTGCAGCCGATCGGCATCGACGACGTGCTGCATCACCTGGTGGCATGCCTGCAGCTGGCGCCGGGGGTGAACCGCAGCTTCGACATCGGCGGCCCCGACATCCTGAGCTACCGCGAGCTGATGACCGGCTACGCCGCCGCCGCCGGGCTGCCTCGCCCGTTGACGCTGCCCGTCCCGCTGTCGGCTCCCCGGCTCACCGCGCGGGCCGTCGAAGCGCTGACGCCGGTGGACCGCCACCTCGTCGGGCCGCTGCTGGAGTCGATGGCGCACGACCTCGTCTGCCGGGACGACCCCCCTGCGGGGCACCCGCCCGGAGGTGCGACGCCCTACGCCGAGGCCGTCCGCCGTGCGGTGCAGGGGGAGGGTGCGGCCGGGCGCGGGCCCACCGACGCCCGGACCCCGGAACTGGTGAGCGAGCACGTCCGGGATGTCCAGGCACCCGTCGAGGACCTGTGGGCCGTGATCAGCGGGATCGGTGGCGACAACGGCTGGTACACGGTGCCCGGCGTGTGGGCGCTGCGCGGTGGCCTGGACCGGGCCCTCGGCGGCGTCGGCGGTCGGCGGGGCCGGCCGGAGCGACTGGAGGAGGGTGCGGCGCTCGACTCGTGGCGCGTCGAGGAGATCGTCGAGGGGCACCTGCTGCGGCTGCGCGCGGAGATGAAGCTCCCCGGCACCGTGCGGTTGGAGATGCGCGCCGAACCCGACGGGGACGCCAGCCGCTACGTCCAGCGCGTCATGTTCCGCCCGCGCGGACTGGCCGGGCGGGTCTACTGGTACGCCCAGCTACCCGCCCACGACTTCGTGTTCGCGGTGATGGCGCGCACGATCGCCGGGGTGGCGGTCAGACGGTCGCGGGAGTGACCAACCGGCGGGAGACGGGCAGCGCCAGTGCCCCTGCCACCACGGCGATCAGCACCGCCAGCCCCGCCAGCGGCACCACGAACCCGCCGGAACCACCGATTGCCGACACCAGCAGCGGCATGCCGAAGCCCAGGTAGGCGCACGCGTAGAACGTGCCTGTCAGCGCCCCACGCGCGACGGGGGAGGCGAGCTCGCCGACCATCGTGAGCCCCGCGGCCAGGCACAACCCGTAGGCGACGCCGAGCAGCAGCGCCACCGGCACCAGCAGCGCGACCTCCAATCCCGGGGCATCGAGGGAGACACCGAGCAGGCTCAGTCCGAACCCGGCCGCGCCGATCGCGAGACCGGTGGGCCCGGACGTGACCGCACCGAGGCGTTGACCGAGTGGCTGGGCGAATACTCCGGTCAGCAGCGTCACCCCGGCGACCACCCCGGTGATGGCCACCGCGATCTGCGGCATGGACGGCGTGAGCAGCAACGGCAACACGGTCACGGCCATCGAGGGGAACGTGAACACGCCGACGGCGACCGGCAGCACGACCAGTATGAAGGGCAGCCGCGCCCCGTCCGGCACCCCGAGGTTGAGCCACGGTCCGGCACGCCGGTCGGTGAGCGTCTCGGGCACGCGCGGCAGCAGCACGAGCCCGACGATCATGAGAGCGACGTGCACCAGGTAGGGCAACACCGTCGGCAGGGGTCCCCACTGGGCGAGCAGACCCGACATGAGCGGTCCCAACGCCCAGCCACCGCCCAGCGCGGTGGTGGTGAGCCGCGCCGCCCGCGCCGGCTCCCCGACCAGCTCACCCAGCCACGCCGTCCCGACGCTGAACACCACGCCGGACACCGCACCCTGCAGCAGCCGGCACACGAACAGCAGCAGCACCGACGAACCGGCCCCGATGAACAGCAGTGACGTCAGCACGGACAGAACCACGAACGGGATGACCACCGGCCGGCGCCCGAACCGGTCCGACGCCGGACCGGCCAGCAGCAGCGCGGGTACCAGCCCGGCGGCGTAGACGGCGAACGCGCCGGTGAGCGCGGTGGAACTCAGACCCAGTTCGGTGCGGTAGACGAGCAGCAGCGGCGTGGGGACGTTGGTGCCGAAGGCGACGACGAAGATCGCGGTCCACAGCGCGGCCACGCTGCGTCCTCGCACGCGTGCACGGTACCCCGCCCGGGCACC
>JBKJPD010000435.1:0-9085 GCA_046595345.1 Pseudonocardia sp. | reverse complement strand
ACCGGGTATGTCGGGGACGCCGGGCTCTACCGGCAGCTGCAGGTCCACGAGTGCTACGCCACCGCCGCCCCGATGAACCTCTCGGCCACCCTGCTCGACGCCGCGGGAGGGGACTGCCTGGCCCAGCCCGCCGTCGGTGTCGACGCCCTGCGCACGCCGGAACCGAACTTCTTCGTCCTGGGTGTGAAGTCCTACGGACGGCTGAGCACCTTCCTGCTGCGCGTCGGCTACGAGCAGGTCGAGGAAATCCTCAGCAGCTACACCCACCACAACCCGCGCGCAGCACAGCCGGCAACGGCACCATGAGCTTCCCCGGAGGTCCGATGACCCAGACGTCCACGACAGCGGACACCACCACCGGCGCTGCCCCCGTCTCCCGGGGGCAGGGGCTCGATTCGGTGCCGGTGATCGATCAGGAGCAGGCGGTGGCCCGCCGCTACAGCGCGGGCGCACAGCAGGTCGAGGCGGCGCTCTGTTGCCCGGTCGACTACGACCCACGCTTCCTCGCCGCGATCCCGGCGCCGGTGCTGGAACGCGACTACGGATGCGGCGACCCCAGCCGCTACCTCAACGCCGGTGAAACGGTGCTGGACCTCGGGTCGGGCACCGGGAAGATCTGCTTCATCGCCTCCCAGGTGGTCGGCCCGGGCGGGCGGGTCATCGGCGTCGACGTCAACGACGACATGCTCGCCGTGGCCCGCGCCGCGGCGCCGGTGGTCGCCGAGCGGGTCGGACACGGCGGCGTCGAGTTCCGCAAGGCCCGCATCCAGGACCTGGCCCTGGACCTCGACGCGCTGCAGCAATGGCTGGCCGCCCATCCCGTCGACGATCTGGCGTCGCTGGCCGCGGCCGAAGCCGAGCAGCGCCGTCTGCGCCTGCGGGTACCGCTGGTCGCCGACGACTCGATCGACGTCGTGATGAGCAACTGCGTGCTCAACCTGGTCGCCTCCGAGCAGAAGACCGCGCTGTTCGACGAGATCTTCCGGGTCCTGCGCCGCGGCGGGCGGGCGGTCATATCCGACATCGTCAGCTCCACCGAGGTACCCGAGCAACTACGCGCGGACCCCGAACTGTGGAGCGGCTGCATCTCCGGGGCGTTGCAGGAGGAGGCGTTCCTGGCCGCGTTCGAGCGGGCCGGGTTCCACGGCATCCACCTGGTCACACGGGACTCCGCCCCCTGGCAGGTGGTGGAGGGTATCGAGTTCCGCGCCATGACCGTCCTGGCCTATAAGGGCAAGCACGGCGAGTGCCGCGACCACGGCCAGGCCGTGATCTACCCCGGCCCGTTCAAGGCGGTCCTCGACGACGACGGGCACGTCCTCGAGCGGGGCGTACCGACCGCGGTCTGCGCGAAGACCTTCCAGCTCTACGCCCAAGCCCCCTACGCGGGGCTGATGCAGCTGCTCGAACCGGCCCGACCCGTCGACCCGGCCACCGCACCCCTGTTCGCCTGCACCCCAGCAGCGACCCTCACCGAGAGCCCCGCCGTGCCGACGGCCCGCCGGGACCTGACCGGGCTCATCGGCCACGGCGGGGACCCGGCCGCCGCGTGCTGCTGAAGATCCGGCGCCGGGCCCCGCTCTGGTGGGTCTGCTCCGGTTCTGAGACCAAGTCCTGGTGCGCAGCACACGACCGATGAGTTCCACCTCGCCGCGTCGTCTACCTGTTGGGAATGTCCCCTTCCACGCCTGCGGGAGGCCCGAGATGAGATGACCAAGGAGCGTGCACACCGTGGACCAGGAGAATGTGGCCGCCACCCTGATTTTCGCCGGGCCCGCCGCCAGGGTGTTCGCGGTGCTGGCGGACCCGACGACCCATTCTGCGATCGATGGCACCGGCTGGGTTCAGGAATCTGTCGACCGGGCCCCGCTGACCGAGGTGGGGCAGATCTTCCGGATGGACATGTATCACGCCAACCATCCGAACGGTGGCTACCAGGTGGTCAACAAGGTCCAGGTGCTCGACCCGCCGCGCGCGATCGGCTGGCTGACGGGGCAGGACGAGGGCGACGGTCACCTGGAGTTCGGCGGCTGGATCTGGCGATACGACCTGGCGCCGCTCGGTCCGTCCGAGACTGAGGTCACGCTCACCTACGACTGGTCGGCGGTGCCGCCGTTCATCCGGGAGCGAGGCATCCAGTTCCCGCCGTTCGGCCCTGAGCATCTCACCAACTCGCTGCACCACCTGGCCGAGCTTGCCGCGCCGACGTCCCGGGCCTGGACGCCCGGCGGCTAGACACCTGGCGGACGGCTCCCTGCCAGATACCCGGGGCGAGAAGACCGCCACTTACCGCTGCGGATCACAGAAACCCGGCGGCGACACGAGTGTCTCCAGCGGGATGGCGGGTCAGCCAGGCCGTGGCACGGCGGTGTTCCAGGCGCGGATGGTGGCGTGGTGGGGCTTCCATGCCTGCCAGACCTGCGTGCCCCACTGCACTGCGAGATGGGCGTGTTCCTCGGCGGTGTGGGCGATCAGAACTTCGGCGACGGTCATCAGGCCGCGCATGGCTGGGGGCTGCAGCCAGGTGAAGTCGGGTCGCTGGGCGACCATGCGCTTGTGCAGGGCCGGCCCTTGGGCCGGCGGGACGCCGCCTTCGACGAACAGGCACAGGGTCATCAGGCAGAGTGCGACGGTCTGGATCTCGCGGCGGCTGGTGCCGCCGGCGTGCTGGGCGGCGTAGGCGTCGACGATGACCTGGTGAGCGAGGCGGTAGTACTCCGGGTTGCTGTAGTCGCGGGCGATCAGCTGGCCGTAGAGGGCGTAGCAGCCGGCAGAGGCTCGGTTCTCGACCGGCGCCAGACCACCCGCGGTGGGCGCGGAAACACCACAGCCTGGGCAAACAGGCACAGCGAGGCCGGCGAACGGGTCTTGTAGCCGGTGCGGTGGGGGTGTCGTCATCGATCTCCGAGGGCTGCGGCCGCCCAGGTGCGAACGGTCCGGTGGTGCTGGGCCCAGGCTGTCCAGCACGCCTGGGCCCAGGCGTGCAGCTCATCGGCGAGCTGGTCGGGGGCAGCGGCTCGGACCTGGGCGACGGTGATGCCACCGAGTTCGGCCGGTGGGGTCAGGTGGGGCCAGTCGGGCAGCCCAACCGCCGGAAGCACCGTCTGGCTCATCCGTCCGCGGACGGATGAAACCTGCCCAGGGGGCAGGCGGTGCTCGAGCAGCAAGCACAGTGCTGTCAGATGGGCGGCCACCGACTGCCGCTGGCGGCGGTCGCGCTCCGCGCCGCCGGGGTGCTGCACGGCGTAGCAGTCGACGTGGTGCCGGCGGGTGACCGGGGACGCCAGCCCCCTCGCGGCGCGGGCGACCAACTGTCCGTAGACCGCCCAGCAACCAGGGGAGGCCTGCATGTAGGCGTGCGTCGGGCCATCGAGCTCGGGCACCAGCCCGTGGCAGCCCAGGCACCGCACCATCGTGGTGCCGCTGCCGGGAGCCCCCGGTGGCGCGGCCATCGCGGCCCTCCTTGACGTCGACAGTGAGCTGTCACCGATGTCGTCGGCGGCCGAACGCCGATTCTGACCGGGAACTAAGGGGTGGCCGCAGGTGCGCGCTCGGCGCCGCCGTTGAGAACACATGCGGGCTGGTGTGCCCACCAGGGCAACGTTACGACGACCGCCTGAATTCGCCGGGTCGATCCCGAGCCGTCTGCTCCGGGGGAAGACGGCGTGGCTCCGAGCGAGCGAGCGAGCGGGTCCGGGTCCGGGTCCGGGTCCGGGATGCAGGGAAGCTTCCGGGTTCGGGCCGGGTTCCCGTCGCGACCACTGGCCATGGGCGCTGCGGCACGGCGCCCGCGAGGAGGCACCACATGCTCGATCGGCTGCGGCACCGGATATCGGTCTGGTCCCAGGCATTGGAGCGCCGAACCCGGCCCACCGATCCGCGGTTCACCGCGGCGTTGGCGCGGCGGTGGGCGGAGCTGCCGGAGGTGGTGAAGACTCCCGGGCAGGTGCTGGGCCGGTTCGGTGTGGGCTGCGAGGGCACCCACGGCGTGTTCCCCGCGTGCGACCTGAAATGCACCCCCTGCTACCACTCGCGTGACGCGAACCAGGTCCGGGTCGACGGTGAGCACACCCGCATCCAGGTAGAGGCACAGATGACGGTCCTCGAGGAGTTGCGCGGGCCGCGCGCGCACGCCCAGCTCATCGGGGGTGAGGTCACCCTGCTCCCCCCGGACGACCATGCCGCCGTCCTGCAGATCATGCGTGATCGCGGGCGGGAGCCGATGAGCATGACCCACGGCGACATCGACTATGCCTACCTGCAGCAGTTGGTGCTGGGTCCAGGCGGGCGGCGGCTGGATCGGGTCTCGTTCGCGGGGCACTTCGACAAGATGATGTTCGGCCGGCGCGGTATCCCGCGCCCGCCCGACGAGGCGTCGCTGCACCCCTACCGGCGCCGGTTCGTCGAGCTGTTCTCCCGGTTACGCCGCGAGCACGGGGTGCGCTCGTTCCTGGCCCACAACATGACCGTCACCCCGGCCAACGTCGGCGAGGTCGCCGAGGTGGTCTCCGAGGTGGCCACCATGGGGTTCGGGATGCTGTCGTTTCAGCCCGCCGCCTACGTCGGGGACGACCGGCGCTGGCGCGAGGACTACCGCAACACCGATGTGAGCCCGGACGCGGTGTGGGCGCAGATCGAACGAGGCGCCGGGACCACACTGGACTACCGGGTGTTCGAGAACGGGGACGTGCGCTGCAACCGCACCGCCTACGGCTTCTACCTGGGTGCACGCTGGTATCCGGTGCTCGACGGCGCCGACCCACGCGATCTGGCCACCCGGGACGACATCTTCCGCTACTTCACCGGGATCGGCTTCAGCGCCACTCCGGCGCCGTTGTTGGCCGTGAAACTGGTCCGGCTGATCGCCCGGCATCCGCGGGTCCTCGCCGTCGCGGCGTCGTGGGCGCTGCGCACGGCGCGCCGGGTCGGCGCCACCGCATTGCTGCAGGCGGTGGTGACCCGGTCGGGGCCGCGGCCGGTCACGTTCGTGATGCACCAGTTCATGGACGCCGCCGACGTCGCCCCGGCATGGGAGCTGATGCAGCAGGGGATCAGCAGCGACGATCCGCGGCTGCGGGAGACCCAGGAGCGGTTGGCGGCATGTCATTACGCGATGGGGCACCCGGAGAACGGGACCCTGGTCCCGGCGTGCGTGCAGCACAGCGTCCTTGACCCGGCCGAGAACGTGCAGCTACGCGCCCTGCTGCCGCTGGTCGAGGTGCGGCGCAGCATCCGGCGCAGCCCGACGGGCGAGCGGTGAACCTGCCGGAGACCGCATGTCCATCATCGCCATCAAGATCCCGAACACGGATCAGGTGGCCGCGTAGCTACAGCGCCCAGGCGTTTCCGTCCCACAACGCCCGGACCCGCCCACGCCGCACGTCCAGACCCAGCTCCTCCGGCCAACGGAGGGAAACTCCGAGGTACAGCGCGATCGGGGCGAACTCGGCGCGACGGAACGTGCGGGCGGCGACGGGCGTCGCCGACGTCGTCAGGCGGGTCACCGGCTGGCAGCCCACCGACCGCGTCGGCCACACATAGAGCCGCCCACCCGACGCGCACACCAGCGCGATGGCCTCAGCGGTGGCGGCGATGCGCATCCACCGACTGTAGTGTCGCCGCCGAGTATGGGGCAGATCTGCACAGCGCCGGGGAACCCACTGCCTACCCGCCCGGGTTCCCATGCCGACCGAAGGAGCCCAACAGATGTCCCCACCGATGTCACGGACCCGTCTGACCGTCGCCGGTGACGGCGCGCCGCTGGCCGCGACCCTGGACCTCCCCGCCGGGCGCCCGACCGGCTTCGCGCTGCTCGCGCACTGCTTCACCTGCAGCAAGGACCACACCGCGACCACCCGCATCGCCCGCGGCCTCACCAACCGCGGCCTCGCGGTCCTACGTGTGGACTTCACCGGGCTCGGCGGGTCCGGCGGACGCTTCGCCGACTCCACCTTCACCGCCAACATCGCCGACCTGGTCCGCGCCGCGGACCTGCTCCGCGCCGAGTTCACCGCCCCCACACTGCTGATCGGTCATTCCCTCGGCGGCGCCGCGGTGCTCGCCGCAGCCTCCCTGATCCCGGAAGTCCGGGCCGTGGCCACGATCGGCGCGCCCGACTCCCCCGACCACGTCGCGTCGCTGTTCGACGCCGCCCGACCCGACGACGCCGCCCACGGCGACACCATCGTGAACATCGGCGGACGCCCGTTCCGGGTCGATCAGGCATTCCTCGCCGACATCTCCGGACAACCCCAGCACGACCGGATCGCGACCCTGGCGCTGCCGCTACTGGTGCTGCACTCCCCCGACGACGACATCGTCGCGTTCGACCATGCGCGCCGCATCGTCGCCACCGCCGGGACGACCGCGTCACTCGTCGTCCTGGACGGCGCCGACCACCTCCTGACCCGGCCCGCAGACGCCGACCGGGTCGCCGCGCTCATCGCCGCATGGGCATCCCCCTACCTCGACCGTGCCGACACCGACACCGATCGTGCTGACAGCGACCGTGCCGTGGCGGGCATCAAGGCCGACCCGGAGAGCCGATCCGGAACCGGCTCGGCGCCGCAGCCGGGCACCGTCGAAGTCACCGAGTCCGGTATCGGCCCGTTCGCCCAGCGCATCCGCACCGCCTCCCACGAATGGGCCGCGGACGAGCCGCGCTCAGCAGGGGGCTCGGACACCGCACCCGATCCCTACCAACTGCTGCTCTCGGCGCTGGGCGCGTGCACGAGCATGACGATGCGCATGTACGCGCAGCGCAAGGGCTGGGACCTGCGCGCCACCACCGTCACCCTCACCCACGACCGCATGCACGCCACCGACTGTTCGTCCTGCGCGACCTCGTCAGGGCTACTGGATCGCATCGTGCGGGAAATTCACCTCGACGGTGACCTCGACGATGCCCAGCGCGCAGGCCTGCTCGCGATCGCCGACCGCTGCCCGGTACACCGGACCCTGCTCTCCGAGATCGTCATCGAAACCGATCCGGTGTGACCCCGGGATCGGGGGAACGAGGTTGACCGACGGCCGGCGCACGCTAATAGCCGGCCCGGTGAGGAACGTTGTTGCTGGTCAAGCTGGTGGGCGCGGCAGCGATCGGCTTCGGCGGCCAGCACTCGGGACCGCTGGGCAGCCGGATCGTGGCGGAGACGCTGACCTCCCGGTGCTGCCCAGCTACGCCCTGACCTGACGGCCGACGGTTGCGGGGACCGGGCACCCCGGTCCCCGCGCCGCGTGGCTCCGCGGCCGGGTGAGGGTGCTGCACACGGTCAACCGGTGATCACGTCCGTGCCGAACCGGTTCAGGCCGGGGGTGGCGGCATAGCCCAGCCGGGGCAGCTCGAAGAGATCCTCGATCGTGGCGAGGAGGGCGTAGTGGTTGTAGGGGGTGGTGGAGTATCCGCCGGCCGCCGTGTAGCGCGACAGGACGAGCGCTCCGACCCGGCCTCCACCGAGTCCGGCGATCCCGGGGAGCGGCGTGTTCGGTCCCGGCCCCTCGCCGCAGCACGCGGAGGCGTCCTGTTGCGGTCCGTCGGACTCGTCGAACGTGATCACCAGCATCCCGTCCCGTCCGAACGCGGGCGACGAGGTGATCCTCGGGACCCACTCGCGCAGCCATGCGTCGGCCGAGACCAGCCCGCCCGGCTCGCCGTCGACGCACGGTGCATCGTGGCCGTCGTGGCACAGGTTCGGCGTGATGTAGCTCAGTGTGGGCGTGGTCGCGACGGTCGTCAGGTCGGTGGGCAACGCGGAGAGGTCGACCACCTGCCGGGCACACTCGGGCGAGCCGGTGATCGCGGCGAAGTAGACGAACGGGTCGTGCCGGGCCACGTACTGGTCCCCGACCCTCGCCCGCTGGGTGTCGTCGACGGCGCCGAGGGCCGGATGGCGGCACGGGGTGCCCATGTCTTCCATGTAGCCCTTCCAGCTGCGCCCCGCGGCGGTCAGCTGGCCGGGCAGCGTCGGTACCGACGCCGGGTACACACAACCGCTGCCGACCGCCTGGCCCGGTTCGACCGTGCCGGTACCGATGAACGGGGTGTAGGTCTGGCAGTCCGACTGCGTCTGCGGGTTGGGGCCCTGCCCGGAGACCTGGGCGATGTAGTTGCCCAAGCTCTCGTGAGCGGTGCCGTAGTACTGCGCGAGCAACGTGCCCTGGGCCCGCAGCGTCCGGCTCAGGTACGGCGCGACCGACGCCGGGCCCCAGGTCTCGTCGAAGCCCTTGTTCTCCAGGTTGATCACGAAGACGTGCCCGACCGGGGGCAGGGCGGACGGGGCGGCCGCGGCGACGCCGGTGGCGCCGAGCACGGCAGCGAGCGCGATCCCTGCCGCGGCGAGCAACCTTCGCCTCACGGCAGCGTCCAGCCCTGCGCGGCGGCGAGGTCTCGCAGCGCGGTGAACTGCTCGTAGTCCGCGGTCACCGCGGGCACGCACGGCGCCCCGACCACGGCGGGCACCGGCCAGCGCGGCGCGGTGAGGTCGGGCGGCGAGGCGAAGTCCAGCACCTCCACGATGTTGTTCGCGGCCGCGTCGCGGGGGGTGAGCGCAGGCAGGCCCCACCGCCACTCGACGGCCTTCAGGATCGAGGTGTGGTCGTACACGCCGTGCGCGACGTACTCGCGCCGGGCCCGCGGCGAGATCACCAGCGCGGGCACCCGGAATCCGCGCAACCCGTTGTCCGGGTTGAGATCCGGAGCCACCGCGGGTGCGACGTGGTCGAAGAAGCCGCCCCATTCATCGTAGTTGATCACCAGGAGGGTGCGACCCCAGGCCGGACTCCTGGTCACGGCCCGGTAGACCTGGTCGAGGAACGTCTGCCCGGCCCGGATGTCGGAGTGCGGGTGGTCGTCGGCGGAGGTGCCGCTGCCCTCGTCGAGGAACTTCGGGTCGACGAACGACAGCTCCGGCAGGGTGCCGGCGGCGCAGTCGGTGAGGAACTGGGCGTACGGCTTGCTGATCGAGGCGTAGCGCGAGCCCCACAGCGAGGTGAACGGCGCGTCGGAGAAGTAGTAGCGGCCGGCCAGCCCGGCGTCGGCCAGCCGGTCCCAGATCGTCGGCATCGTGGCGGTGACCGTCGAGTTGTG
>JBKJPD010000418.1:0-4259 GCA_046595345.1 Pseudonocardia sp. | reverse complement strand
GCACCACAGTTCCGCGGTAGCGGGATCAACGCCGCACTGCGGGCGGGGGACCACGTCGCGCGCGTGTTCCCTATCGTCGAGAAATAGTTGAGTATCTGCTGTCCGTCCCCCGGGAGGGCTTGGTACCTGGGATCTCGGCCGCTGCGCACTCGCCGGCGCAGCGGCCGAAACCACTGTGATCAGTACCGCTCCGGAACCACTTTCGGAGGCCTGGACGCCGTCGACGGCGGCCCCCGCCGGGCTTTCGCCGGGTGACCGGCGTCGGCCCGCGCTAAGGTTGGTCTAACCGCAAGATCGGAAGGGGTCGCCAGTCACCGCACCTATCCGACGTCGACCCTCGTCCGACCGAATGACGGAAGAAGGCGCTCGATGGGCTTCGCCGACTACGTGTCCGAGAACAGCTCGGAGCTGCTTTTCCTGGCCCAACAGCATTTCCTGCTGGTGGGTTACGCGGTCACACTCGCGGCGCTGATAGCGGTGACGCTCGGGGTACTGCTGCACACCACGTCGCTCAGCCCGCCGTCCTGGTCCAATCGGGTGCGGGCCGGAAGCCGCGAGACGCTACTGCTGGCCACTTCGGCCGCCCTCACGGTGCCGTCACTGGCCCTGTTCGGTGTGCTGCAGCCTGCGCTCGGGCTCGGTGTCACATCGTCGCTCGTCGCGCTGACGATCTACGGGATCTACCCGGTGCTGCGCAACGTGGTGGCCGGGCTGTCGTCGGTCGACCCGGCGATACTGGACGCCGCCCGCGGGATGGGGATGGGGCCCACCCGGCGGATGACCCGAATACAGCTGCCGCTGGCCTGGCCGGTGATCATCTGCGGGATCAGGGTGGCCACACTGATCCTGATCGGCATCGCCGTGGTCGCAGCGATCGTCAGCGGCCCGGGCTTCGGCCAGCTGCTGTTCAGCGGGCTAGCCCGACTCGGCGCCGTCAACTCGTTCAACCAGGTGCTCGCCGGAACCTTCGGCTGCCTGCTCGTCGCGGCGGTCTACGAGATCGCGTTCTTTGTCGTCTCCCGTCTGACCACCCCGAGGGGGATCCGTGTCTGAGTCCGTCCTGTCCCGATCGACGGGCGCCCACCGTGGCGCCTCTCGAGCGATGATCGCCCTGGAGGGCCTCACCAAGACCTACCCCGGGCAGACCACGCCTGCGGTACGAGAGCTGACGCTGGAGGTTCCCGACGGCGCGATCGCCATGTTCATCGGCCCGTCTGGCTGCGGCAAGACCACCACGCTGAAGATGATGAACCGGTTGATCGAGACGTCCGGCGGGCGGATCCTGCTCGCCGGCGAGGACGTCACGGACGTCAACGCCGACCAGCTGCGCCGCCGGATGGGATACGTCATCCAACAGGTCGGTCTGTTCCCGCACTTCACCATCGGCGAGAACATCGCGGTCGTCCCCAAGATCCTCGGCTGGGAACGCAAGCGGATCGCCGCGCGCGTCGACGAGCTCCTGCACCTGGTGGGGATGGAGCCGAAGGACTTCCGGGACCGGTACCCGCGTCAGCTCTCCGGCGGCCAGCAGCAGCGCGTCGGGGTGGCCCGCGGACTGGCCGCCGACCCCGCGGTGATGCTGATGGACGAGCCGTTCGGCGCCATCGATCCGATCACCCGCGAGCGGCTGCAGGACGAGTTCCTGGAGCTGCAACGCCAGATCGCCAAGACCATCTGCTTCGTCACCCACGACCTGACCGAGGCTGTGAAGCTCGGTGACCGGATCGCCGTGTTCGGTCCGGGCGGGGTGCTCGAGCAGTACGACACCCCTGAACAGGTGCTGACCAACCCGGCCAACGCATTCGTTGCGGAGTTCGTCGGCAGCGGCGCCGCGGTCCGCAGGCTCTCGCTGCTGGAGCTGGGCCGCCTGGAGCTGGAGGAGATCAGCGTCGACGGCCCGAGCGGGCGCACCGGTGGCCCGACCTACACCGCCGACTCGGTGGGCCGTCCGGTGGCTTGGAGCCACCTGCCCGGTAGCACCGAACTGCCGCCGATGGTGACCGTGCCACTGACCGGCACCGTCTACGACGCGGTCGACGTGATGCTCGACGGCCGCGCGTCCCTCGTCGTCGTCGTCGACGCCGCTGGTCATTCTCGCGGGGCGCTGCGCTGGGACGCGCTCGTCGGCGAGCTGCGCACGAAGGGGCGGGCCCGGTGACGGTCAGCGTTGCGGCCCCCGCCCCCGGAGTCGCTGTCCGCAGGCGCCGCATCGACCGGAGGCTCGTCGCCGCACCGGTCATCGTCGTGGTCGGGCTCGGACTGTTGTTCACGTACCTGTCCACCCAGACCCTCGACAGTGTCGAACAGCGGGCACTCGCCGTGGACGTCGTCCTGACCAGGCTGAGCGAGCACCTCTACCTGACCCTGGTGTCCACCGTCGTCGTGATGGTGCTGGCCATCCCCCTCGGTGTCGCGCTGAGCCGCCCGGCCCTGCGCCGCGTCCAGCCGGGGGTGCTGGCCTTCACCGGCTTCATGCAGGCACTGCCACCGTTCGGCGTGATCATCCTGCTGGCCTTCACTCCGCTCGGCTTCGGCCCGAACACCGCGATCGTCGCGCTCGTGGGCGCCGCGTTGCTGCCGGTGCTGACCAACACCGTCATCGGATTGCAGCAGGTCGACACGGCGCTCGTGGAGGCTGCCCGGGGCGTCGGGATGTCCGCGCGGCAGACCCTGTGGCGCATCGAGCTGCCGCTGGCGGTGCCGGTGATGGTGGCGGGTGTCCGGGTGGCCCTGGTGCTCAACGTAGGCACCGCAACCCTCGCGACCTACATCGGAGGGGGCGGCCTCGGCACCATCATCGACGGCATGCTCCGGCTGGGCCGGCCGAACGGGACGCTGCTCGCGGCGGCGCTGGTCGCCGCGTTGGCCCTGCTGATCGACTGGCTCGCCGGGGTGGCCGAGTACCTGGTCCGCCGACGCAGCGAGTGATGAGGACGGCTCCCGCCCACCGGCGGCGGGCCCGCACGAACCATCGAGGAGGATCATCGTGGGTTGGACGACAGCCAGGTGGGGTCGCACCCGTGCCACCATCGCGCTGGCCGCGGTCACCGCGGTCACCCTCACCGCATGCGGCGGGCTCGAGGCCAGCGGACCGGCCGCGAAGGCCGGCGGGCTCGCGGCCACCGTGAACCTGCAGGGTCAGACCTACGCCGTGGGCGGCAAGGACTTCGACGAGCAACTGGTGCTGTGCCAGATCGCGGTCGCAGCGCTCGAATCGGTCAAGGCGACCGTGACCGACCGGTGCAACGTCGGCGGCACCCAGGCCGCCCGCAACGCACTGCTCGCCGGTGACATCGACATGTACTGGGACTACAACGGCACCGGCTGGGTCACCTTCCTCGGCCAGACCACCCCGATCCCCGACGAGCAGGCCCAGTACGAGGCCGTCAAGAAACGCGACCTCGCGCAGAACCAGATCGAGTGGATCGGACGCACCCCGTTCAACAACACCTACGCCTTCGCCGTCAAGGAGGAGAAGGCAGCCGAGCTCGGCCTGACGACTCTGTCCGACATGGCCGCGTACATCCGCTCCGGCAAACCCGGCCAGGTGTGCGTCGAGACCGAGTACTCCAGCCGCGACGACGGGATCTCCGGCCTGCAGAAGGCTTACAACTTCACGGTCGCGGCGCCGCAGATCCTGCAGACCGGGGCGATCTACCAGGCCACCGCGGACGGCAACTGCCTGTTCGGGCTGGTGTTCACCACTGACGGCCGGATCCCGCAGCTCGGCCTGCGGGTACTCAAGGACGACAAGAAGTACCACCCCAACTACAACGCGTCGATGACCATGCGCAAGGAGGCCTTCGACCGCAACCCCGCCATCGCGAAGGTGTTCGAGTCGATCGCCTCGGCGCTGGACAACACGACCATGGCGGACCTGAACAAGCAGGTCTCGGCCGATGGCCGGGCGCCCCGCGACGTGGCCCGCACCTGGCTGGCCGCGAAGGGATTCATCGGCGCGGCCTGACCCAGGTAGGTTCCGGGCCGGACACCACCGCGGAGGCAGCATGCGCATCACCCTCGCCCAGGTCGACTGCGACCTGGGGGACGTCCCCGCGAACCTGTATCGCGCCGAGAAGGCCGTCGACGCCGCTGTGCACGACGGCTCCGAGCTGATCGTCTTCCCGGAGCTGCACCTGACCGGATACTCGATCGGCAAGGTCGACGACGACCTGTCCATGCACGCTGACGACGAGCGGCTCCGCCGCCTCGCCACCCGGGCGGGCACGGCGGGCCTGGTGGCCGGCTTCGTCGAGGAC
>JBKJPD010000356.1:0-5753 GCA_046595345.1 Pseudonocardia sp. | reverse complement strand
GCCGGGTTGCGGCTGCTCGATCTCGGCTGCGGCACCGGCGCGTCCACCGCTGCCCTGCTGGACGCCGCACCGGAGGCCGAGATCATCGCCGTGGACGCGTCGGCGGAGATGCTGGCGCAGGCCAAACGCAAGACCTGGCCGTCCACGGTGCAGTTCGTCCACGGCAATGCCGAGGAGCTCGACCGGGTCAGGATCACCGGGCCCTATGACGGGATCCTTGCGGCGTACCTGCTGCGCAACCTCACCGACCGCAACGCTGCACTGCGCAGCTTCCAGGCCCTGCTCCGTCCCGGGGCACCGCTGGCGGTGCACGAGTACTCGGTCCGGGACTCCGGCCGTGCCCGCGCGGTGTGGACCGCCGTGTGTTGGACGGTGATCATCCCGCTGGGCCGGATCCGCACCGGCTCCGCGGACCTCTACCGCTACCTGTGGCGCAGCGTGCTCGACTTCGACGGCGTCGAGGCGCTGACCACCCGGATGCGGGCCACCGGCTACGTCGACGTGCGGGTGCAGACCATGCCGGGCTGGCAGCAGCACATCGTCCACACGTTCCTCGGCCGCAGACCCGGAGTGCCCGAGGCCGTCGTGCCGGACGCCGACCCCGACGCCCCCACCCCGCCCTCCGGTGTGGACATGACGAAGCTCGACACCCCCGGCTGAGCACGGTGCCGGCCGGGTCAGGTGCGGGTGCGTAGCTCGTAACGGCGTTCGGCGTAGGCGATGTCGTCGCGCCACAGGCGCTTGGTGGACGCCCCGATCAGCGCCCGCAGGGCGCCCGCTGTCCGGCTGGACCCCGCGAAGCCCCACCGGTCGGAATGCGCCACCACCGCCTCGATCACCGCGGTGCGCGGGCGGCCGTCCGGCCCGGGCCGAAGTGGTGTCGCATGGGTCTCGACCACCGAGCCGGTGCCCTCGCCGTCGACGATCTCCATCGTGACGGTGCGGGGGTCCGGGCAGCTGAACGCGGCCTTCACGGGCACGCCGAGGCGGGGGCCGACGGTGAATGTCACCTCGACGAGAAAGCGGTCCTCGGCGGGCGGGCAGTCGACCGGTGGAGCGCTGACCACCCGCAACGCCGCGAACGAGTACGGGTGCAACCACGCTCCGTGCCAGGGGTCGAGCCGGTTGGCCAGTATGTCCGCCGGCTCGCAGCGGCCGATCACCGTGGCGACCGCGGCCAGACTGCGCCCGGCCGGTGGGCGCGGGCCGAGCACGGGGAGGTCGGTCACCTCGCCGTCGGCGAGGTCGTCGAGGCGCACCCACGCGAGCACGCCGTCGTCGTGGGCCGGCAGCGGGCGCCAGCCGGGCCGCCCGGCCGGCCCGAGTGCCAGCCCGTGCCACCGGCACACCAGCCGTCCCTCGTGGACGGGGGCGTCGCACAGGGCCGCTCCCAGGTGTGGGCACGCACCGGGGCCGACGTGCAGGCCGCCGACGTCGTCGCGCCACGCCACGAGCTCCCGCCCGGCGACGACCCGGCCGAACGCCTTGCCCGGCCGCACGTCACGGCTGCCGGCGAGCACGAACCAGCCACCGGACGGCCGGGCCAGCGCCCGGTCGAGAGCGGCCCGGATGAGCCCGGGTTTCGCCTCGGCCCAGGTCGGACGCTGCGCGGTCCAGGCGGGGCGCCGCAGTATCCGCAACGGGTTGGCCGGTGCGTCGGCGTGATCGTTCACGAGGAAAGGCTAGGACCGTCGCCCGGAGCAGGCCAATCGGCGCGCGACGCCGGTGTCACAGCCAGCCGTTCTTCCGGAAGTTGCGGTACAGCGCGCCACAGATCAGCCCGGTGGCGATCAGCACCGCGGGGTACCCGTAGTGCCACTGCAGCTCGGGCATGTAGTCGAAGTTCATCCCGTAGATGCCGGCGATCATGGTCGGAACCGTGATGATCGCGGCGTAGGAGGTGATCTTGCGCATGTCGTTGTTCTGCCTCATCGTGATCTTCGCCAGGACGGCGTCGACCAGCGTGGTGAGCAGTTCGTTGAACCCCGCGATCCGCTCCGTGACGGTGACGAGGTGGTCGTCGACGTCACGGAAATACGACCGGACCTCGTGCGGTACAAGCGAGCTGTAGCCCTCGGTGAGCTTGCGAACCGGCGCGCCGAGCGGGACGACGGCGCGGCGCAACTCCAGTACCTCGCGCTTCATCACGTAGATCTGCTCGGCGTCGGTCTTCGAGCGGGGTGTGAAGACCTGCCGCTCCATCTCGTCGATGTCGTCCTCGATCGCCTCGGTGACCTCCAGGTAGGAGTCCACGATGTGGTCGGAGATGGCGTGCAGCACCGCGGCCGGACCGAGCGCGAGCTGCTCGGGATCGGCCTCCAGCTTGCGCCGAACGTCGCGCAGCGACGAGTGCTCGCCGTGGCGCACCGTGATGACGAAGTCCGGCCCGACGAAGGCCATCACCTCACCGGTCTCGACGATCTCGTTCTCCGCGCTCGGGTGCGCGTGACCGACGTATCGGATCGTCTTGAGCACCATGAACAGCGTGTCGTCGTAGCGTTCGAGCTTGGGTCGCTGGTGGGCCTGCACGGCGTCCTCGACGGCTAGCTCGTGCAGGTCGAAGATCTCGGCGATGCCGTTGATCTGCTCGGCGTCGGGCTCGTGCAGGCCGATCCACACGAAGCCCTCGTCGCGGCTGCGGACCTCGGCGAGTGCCCTGTCGTGCGTCCAGCGCCCGGCCAACCGCCTGCCGTCGACGTAGACGGCGCAGTCGACGATGTAGGCCGAGATCGGGACGCGGAGCTTGGGAAGCAGGGCGGCGGCCTTGGGGGCCAGCCTGCCGGCCCGGATGACAGGCCGGAGGGAGGACAGGGGCGGCACGGGGTACCTCCTGGGGTCGGGACGCGCGCAACGGCGTGCTCGCGCGGAGTGGAACTCGCGCCCCGACCGGGGGGACCGTCAGCAGGCCACCGTGTCGGAGTCGCGGCGACTACTGGAACCGGGTGCCGTCGGCACCGCGCTCACCTCCTCGTCCTGTGCTCAGGGCCTCAGTCACGTGGGCAGGAACTGATCTGGGCCGCAGGTTAGATTACCCCCACCAACTGGGGTTATCGGCGATGGAGGCGGCAGCGTTGCAGTTCGGTCGGTACTACGAGGAGTTCGAGGTCGGCGCGGTCTACAAGCACTGGCCGGGGAAAACGGTCACCGAGTACGATGACCACCTTTTCTGCCTGCTGACCATGAACCACCATCCGCTGCATCTGGACGCGAACTTCGCCGAGGAGACCACGGAGTTCAAGCGCAACGTGGTGGTCGGCAACTACGTCTACTCGCTGCTGCTGGGCATGTCGGTGCCCGACGTCTCGGGCAAGGCGATCGCGAATCTCGAGGTGGAGTCGCTCAAGCACACCAAGCCGACCTTCCACGGCGACACCATCTACGGCGAGACCGAGGTTCTGTCCAAGACGCCCTCGAAGTCGAAGGACGACCGCGGCATCGTCTACGTCGAGACGCGCGGCTACAAGCAGGACGGCACTGTCGTCTGCACGTTCCGCCGCAAGGTCATGATCCCGAAGAAGTCCTACGGTGACGCGCGGGGCGGCGAGCAGCCCGGGCGTCCCGTACCGCGCGGCTGACCGCCCTCGGGCAACGACGACGGTGGCGGACCGATGTTGTCCTTGCCCGGCAGCGCACCCCATGCCGCGAGGGTCTCGATGAGCTCGTCGACGAGCGGGAGAGCGGCCAGGGCATCCGCGTCGCACCAGCGGGCGTCGGTGGCGTCGTCGCCTGCGCGCAGGTCGCCGCCGATGACCGTGCACAGGTAGTCCGCGATCGCGTACGGCCCACGCCGCACCTCGCCGATCAGCGGGCCGGGCTCCACGACCAGTCCGGTCTCCTCTGCCATCTCCCGGACCAGCGCCTCGGCGTCGGTCTCGCCGGGCTCGATACGCCCGCCCGGTATCGACCACAGGCCGCGACCGGGTTCGTTGCCGCGCCGGATCAGGAGCAGTCGGCCGGCGTCGTCGTAGGTGAGACCCCCCACACAGGGGACAAATTCATCACTCTGTGTCACCCGTGCCTGCCGTTCGGGCCCGCGTGCCGGATACCCTGATCCTCGTGAGTGCGGTACAAATTAGCTGGCAAGTGTCCTCCCGACGTGCAGAACGGTGGTTGTGGTGAACATCAAGAAGATCCTTGGGCTGATCGCGATTGCGTTGCTCATCTTCTTCGTTGTCACGCAGCCCGACGGCGCGGCGAACTCGGTACAGAACATCGGCACCATCCTGCGCAACGCGGCCAACTCCATCACCAGCTTCTTCACCAAGATCGTGTAGCCGGTGCTCGCCCCCCGCGAGATCGACGAGTATCTGCTCCCGACGGAGCGGCGGGTCATTCGCGTTCGCCAGCACTGGGCGTACATGTGGAAGGACATCGCGCAGACCGCGCTGTTCCTGGTGGCGGTCGTGGTCGCCGAGAAATTCCTGCCCGACACGTTGATCATCGAAAATCTCGCGTTCTATCTCGCGCTGGTGGCGGTCGTCCGGTTCACGGTCCTCACCATCCTCTGGTGGATCGAGCGCATCGTGATCACCGACAAGCGGGTGATGCGGGCCGAGGGTCTCATCGTCCACAACGTCGGCATGATGCCGCTCACCAAAGTCACCGACCTGACGTTCGAGCGCACGCTCACCGGCCGGATACTCGGTTACGGCACCCTGCGCGTCGAGTCCGCCGGGCAGATCCAGGCGCTCAACCAGCTCGATTACCTCCCGCACGCCGAGGAGATCTACGAGGCGCTCTCCGAGCTCATCTTCGGGGAGAAGGGTCGCACCCGTTCGCCCAGCGACCTGGCCAAACGTCGCGGCCTGGGGTTTCCCAGTATGCGGCTGCTCCCCGGAACGCGGCGGGGTGGCGGCTGACGCCGATAGCCTGGGTCGTGGCCAGCCTCCGGATCGACCTGCACACACACTCCACCCAGTCCGACGGCACCGACAGCCCCGCCGAGCTCGTGGCGGCTGCGGCGGAAGCCGGGATCGACGTGCTCGGGATCACCGACCACGACACCACCGGCGGTTGGGACGAGGCCGCCGCGGCCCTCCCACGGGGTATGTCGCTGCTGCGTGGCGCGGAGTTCTCCTGCGTGAGCCCCACCGGCCGGGAGGCCGGTGTCGATGGGGATGACGTCGTGCCGGTGCACCTGTTGGGCTACCTGTTCGACCCGGCACACGAGGCGATCGTGGCCGAGCAGTCGCGACTGCGGACCGAGCGCGTGGACCGGCTGAAGAAGATCATCGAGAAGATGGCGGCCGACGGCTATCGCGTCGACGTCGAGACGGTGTTCGCGCTGGTGGCCGATGGGGCCAGTGCCGGGCGCCCGCACCTCGCCAGGGCCCTCGTCGTGGCAGGCGTCGTGAAGTCGGTGGACGAGGCGTTCCAGACACTCCTGCACGACGGGAGCCCCTACTTCGTCCCCAAGTCCGACACCCCGGTGGTGACCGCCATCGCGATGGTCCGCGCGGCGGGTGGGGTCGCCGTGTTCGCCCATCCGCTCGCCCGCAGACGCGGCCGCGTGATCGATCCGTCGGTGATCGCCGAGCTGGCGGCCGTCGGGCTCGCCGGGGTCGAGATCGACCATCCCGATCACGATCCGGCGGATCGGGACCTACTACGCGGGCTGGCAGCAGACCTCGACCTGGTCGTCACCGGTTCCAGCGATTATCACGGGACGAACAAGCCCACGCTCCTCGCTGCCGAGACGACCGCACCGGCCGCCCTGGAGAACCTCGTGTCCCGCGCCGCGGGCGTCGAGGTAC
>JBKJPD010000201.1:0-2767 GCA_046595345.1 Pseudonocardia sp. | reverse complement strand
TCCCGCGCCTGGAACGTCCAGGTCGACGTCGCGGGGTTGGAGAAGCTGCGCGACCTCAACCGTCGCCATGCTCTGGTGTTCCTGCCGAGCCACCGCTCCTACGCCGACCCGCTGCTGCTCGCCGACGTCCTCGCCGAGCACGACTTCCCGCGCAACCACGTGCTCGGCGGCGACAACCTGCGGTTCTGGCCGCTCGGGCCACTGGCGAAGCGGGCCGGGATCGTGTTCATCCGCCGCAGCTTCGGCGACGACGAGATCTACAAGCTGGCCGTGCGCGAGTACTTCGGGTTCCTGCTGTCCAAACGGTTCAACATGGAGTGGTACATGGAGGGCGGCCGGTCGCGCACCGGCAAGCTGCGCGCACCGCGCTACGGGCTGCTGGCCAACGTCGCGGAGGCCGTCGAGCGGGGCCGCACCGAGGACGTCCACCTCGTCCCGGTGTCGATCACCTACGACCAGCTCCGCGAGGTCTCCGCGATGGCCGCCGAGCAGGTGGGGGCGCCGAAGAAGGGTGAGGGACTGGGCTGGCTCGTGCGGTACGCGAGGGCCCAGCTGTCCCCGATCGGCTCCGCCTACGTGCGGTTCGCCGAGCCGATCTCGCTGCGGGCCGCGTTGGGGGCCGGGGCGGACGACTCGAACCCCGACGCACGAAGGTTGGCACTGCAGAAGGTGGCATTCGAGGTGTCCGTCGGGATCAACCGCGTGACCCCCGTCGTGGCGACCGCGCTGGTCACGCTTGTGCTGCTCGGCGTCCGGGACCGGGCGTTGACGCTCGGGCAGGTGCGGCTGCTGCTCGAACCTGTGCGCGAGTACCTGCAGGGGCAGGGGCAGGGGCGCGTGGGCTCGGCCGACACGTTGCAGACCGCGGGGGGCGTGCGGCGGGTGCTCGGCGCACTCGCCCAGTCCAAGGTCGTCACCGTCTACTCCGGCGGCGAGGAGCCGGTGTACGCGATCGAGCGCGGCCAGCACCTCGTGGCCGCGTTCTACCGCAACAGCGCCATCCACCACTTCGTCGACCGTGCGATCGCCGAGCTCGTGCTGTTCTGCGACCCGACCGAGCGTGCCGAGGATGTGAGCGCGCTACGCGACCTGCTCAAGTTCGAGTTCTTCTTCCCCGACCGGGAGACCCACCACACCCGGCTCTCGGGTGAGCTGGCGCGGCTGGACGCGCAGTGGGACACGCCTGACGGCGCCGCGGTCCTCGCGCGCGCCGACTTCCTGATCGGCCACCGGGTACTGCGCTCGTTCCTCGATGCGCAGCTCGTCGTCGCCGAGCGGCTCGCGGCGCGGGACCCGCGCCGCCCCGTCGTCGAGAAGGAGTTCCTCGACGAGTGCAGCGGCATGGGGCAGCAGATGCTGTTGCAGGGCAGGCTGCACGGCCCGGAGTCGCTGTCGCGGGAGCTGTTCGCGAGCGCGCTGCGGCTCGCGGAGAACCGGGACCTTGTCGCGCCGCCGTTGATCGACGGCGGGTGTGAGGACCTCGCGGCGCGCCGGCAGGCGTTCGCCGCGCAGCTGCGCGGCGCGGTGGCCCGGGTGATCAGGATCGACGGGATCGACGCCGCGTCGCGGCGAGAGGCGGTGGGAGTTGAGCCCTGAGCTCACGTGGGACGAGGACCGGCTGATCGCCGACGTCGAGTCCGGGCCGCAAGGGCCGGCGGTGGGGGCGTTCTTCGACTTCGACGGCACGCTGATCGACGGCTACTCGCTCGGCGTGTTCGCCCGCCACCACCTGCGGCCGCTGACCGTCACACCCTCCGATGTGGGCCGGATGCTGCTCATCGGCCTGCGGGGGGTGACGACCGAACAGGACTTCGAGGAGTTCTTCATCCTCGGGATGCGGTCCTGGACGGGACGCAGCGAGGACGAGCTCACCGAGCTGGGGGAGCGGCTGTTCGTCCAGGGCATCGCGGGCTCGCTGTACCCGGAGGCCTGGCGGCTCGTCGCGGCGCACCGCAGGGCCGGACACACCGTCGTCCTCGCGTCGTCGGCCACCCGGTTCCAGGTGGGGCCCGCCGCCAGGGCGATGGGCGTCGAGCACGTGCTGGTCACACCGGTGGAGATCGAGAACGGCATCGCCACCGGCCGCCTCGGCGGGCCGCCGCTGTGGCGCGCGGGGAAGGCCGCGGCCGTGCGGGCCTTCGCGCCGGGGCACGGCGTCGACCTCGAGCGGAGCTACGCCTACTCCAACGGCACCGAGGACGTGCCGTTCCTGTCGACGGTCGGGCGGGCCCGCGCCCTGAACCCCGAACCCGGGCTCGCCACCGAGGCCGCGGTGAACGGCTGGCCGGTGGCGCGGTTCCGCCCGCGCGGACGAGGCGGGCTGCGCCAGGTCGTGCGCACCGTGGCGGGTGTCGGCGGGTTGCTCGGCGGCTTCGGTGCGGGCGTCGCACTCGGGGCGCTCAATGGGTCACGCCGCGATGGCATCGACCTCGGCATCACGCTCGCCGGTGAGCTGGGCACCGCGCTGGCCGGGGTGCGGCTCGATGTGCACGGCGCGGAGAACGTGGTCGCCGCCCGGCCTGCGGTGTTCCTGTTCAACCATCAGAGCCAGCTCGACGTCCTGATCCTCGCCAAGGTCCTGCGCGGGGGCTTCACGGGCGTGGCGAAGAAGGAGGCGGCGAATCTTCCCCTCTTCGGGCTGATGTTCCGCTTCGCCGACATGGCATTCGTCGACCGCGGCAACACCACGCAGGCCCGCGCCGCGCTGGAACCCGCCGTGCAGCGGCTCCGCGAGGGAATATCGCTGGTCATGGCCCCGGAGGGCACC
>JBKJPD010000292.1:0-10097 GCA_046595345.1 Pseudonocardia sp. | reverse complement strand
GCGTCGACGGTGTCCGAGCCGTCGTCCTGGAGCTGGTAGGCCTGCAGCTTGTGCATGAGGCCGATCCCGCGCCCCTCGTGGCCTCTCACGTAGAGGACCACTCCCCTGCCCCTCGCGGCGACGGCAGCGAGCGCGGCGTCGAGCTGCGGACCGCAGTCGCAGCGCCGCGAGCCGAACACGTCGCCGGTGAGGCACTCCGAGTGCACCCGGACGAGGACGTCCTGCCCGTCACCGATCTCGCCCCGCACCAGGGCGATGTGCTCGATGCCGTCGAGCACCGAGTCGTAGCCGACTGCGCGGAACTCGCCGTGCGCCGTCGGGATGCGGGCCTGCGCCACGCGCACCACATGCTTCTCGAACCGCCTGCGGTAGGCGATCAGATCGGCGATCGTGATCAGGGTCAGGCCGTGGTCGTCGGAGAACACGCGCAGTTCGTCGACGCGGGCCATCTCACCCTCGTTCTTCTGCGACACGATCTCGCAGAGGGCGCCCGCAGGCGCGAGCCCGGCCAGGCGGGCGAGGTCCACCGCCGCCTCGGTGTGCCCGGGGCGGCGCAGCACGCCGCCCTCCCGGGCGCGCAGCGGCAGCACATGGCCAGGGCGCACCAGATCACCCGGCCCGGCAGCCGGGTCACCCAGCAGCCGGATGGTGAGCGCCCGGTCCGACGCCGATATACCGGTGGTGATCCCCGCCTTGGCGTCCACGGTCACCGTGAACGCGGTACGGAAGTTGTCGGTGTTGGTGTGGTGCATCGGCGGTAGGTCGAGCCGGTCGCACTCGGTCTCGGTCAGCGCCACGCACACGTATCCCGAGGTGTAGCGGACCATGAACGACACCAGCTCCGGCGTCGCCTTCTCCGCCGCGAAGATCAGATCGCCCTCGTTCTCGCGGTCCTCGTCGTCCACCACGACCACGGCCTTGCCTGCCGCGAGGTCGACGAGCGCGCGCTCGATCGCCTCGAAGCCGACCGGGCCGCCGACCCTGTCCACTGGTCCGCTGTTCACTTGAGCTTGGCCTCCTCGTCGGCCTCCACCCCGGTGCCACAAATATGCCCGGGTACATATCCGGAGGTCAGCCGCTCCACGTACTTGGCGAGGACGTCGACCTCCAGGTTGACCGTATCCCCCGGCACCCGGATACCGAGTGTGGTGTGAGCCAACGTCGTGGGTATCAGGGCCACCATGAACGTGTCGGCGGTCACGGCGGCCACCGTCAGAGACACCCCGTCCACCGTGATGGAGCCCTTGTGCACGACGTAGCGGGCGAGGTCGGGGCCCAAACTGAACACCAGTTCATCGCTGCGCTCGCTCGGCGACCGGGACAGCAGCGTCGCCACGCCGTCCACATGGCCCTGAACGATATGGCCTCCGAGCCGTCCACCCACCGGCACGGCCCGCTCGAGATTCACCCGGGCACCGGCGGATACCGCGGACATGCCGGACCGCTTCAGGGTCTCCGGTACGAGTTCGACGGTGAAGGTCCCGTCGGTGCTGCCGGCCGGGTCGATCACGGTCAGGCAGACGCCGTTGACCGCGATCGAATCGCCGTGCGCGGCGTCGGCGGTGACGACCGGGCCGCGCACCGTGAACACCACCACCTCGTCACTCGACCGCACAGCGAGGACCTCGCCCATCTCCTCCACGATTCCCGTGAACATCTCCGCGATCCCTTCCGGTGCGTCCTCAGGACCTGTCGCGTGCCCGGAACACGACGTTCCGCCGCACCAGGTCCTCGACTCTGCAACCGTATGCTCCGCCCGATCGTTCCCGGGCCTATTGCCGATCATGAAAACCGGGCTCGATCAGCGGCACCGGGCCGAGTGGGACGGCGTCACACCGTCCACCCGCGGTGGGCCGAGGCCCCGACCACCTGCGCGCGCAACGCCCGCACGGCCCGCGCCGGGTCGTCGGCGCCGTACACAGCCGAGCCCGCCACGAAACAGTCCACACCCGCCTCGGCGGCCGCCTCGATGGTGTCCGCGTTGATCCCGCCGTCGATCTCCACGAGCAGCCGCAGGTGGCCGGTGTCGACCATCCGCCGCACCGCACGCACCTTGTCGAGGACCTCGTGCATGAAGCTCTGCCCGCCGAACCCGGGTTCGACGCTCATCACCAGCAGCGTGTCGAAATGCCGCAACGTCTCCAGGTGCGGCTCCAGCGGCGTCCCGGGTTTGATCGACAGCCCGGCCTTCGCACCCGCCGCGCGCAGGTTCGCGGCGAGTGCGACCGGGTCCCTGGCCGCCTCCACATGCACCGTCACGTTGTACGCGCCCGCCTCGGCGTACCCGATCGCCCAGCGGTCGGGGTCCTCGATCATCAGGTGGCAGTCCAGCGGCAGCGACGTGGCCTTGAGCAGCGACTCCACCACCGGCAACCCGAGCGTCAGGTTGGGCACGAAATGCGCGTCCATCACGTCGATGTGCAGCCAGTCGGCGCCCAGCCCCGGCTCCCCCGCCACTGCGGCCGCCTCCTCGCCGAGGCGCGCGAAATCTGCCGAGAGCATGCTTGGCGCGATCATGGGATGCACCGCCGCAGGCTACCCCGCGACGATGTCGACGCCCTCCCCGCGCCGGGGGAGATCGGGTCGCAGGCGCTGCAGCGGCGCTCAGGTCGTGCGGCGCTCAGGTCGTGCGGCGCAGCAGCGCGAGGAACATCGCGTCGGTGCCGTGGCGGTGCGGCCATAGCTGCACCGTCGGCCCGTCACCGAGATCCGGCACGCCGGGCAGGTACTCCCGCGCGTCGAGCTGTTCCACGCCCGGGTGCCTGCGCAGCACGCCGGTCAGCACACCGATCGTCTCCGCGAGGTGCGGCGAGCAGGTGACATAGGCCACCACGCCGCCGAGCCGGACATGCCGCAGCGCCGCGGTGAGGAGTTCCCGTTGCAGCTTGGCCAGCGCCGACACGTCCTCCGGACGCCGCCGCCAGCGCGCCTCCGGCCTCCGGCGCAGCGCGCCCAGCCCGGTACACGGTGCGTCGACGAGCACCCGGTCGAACGCGCCGTCGGGCAGCGGGGCCGCCCGGCCGTCGGCGGTGTGCACGGTCACCGGCTGCCCATCGGTGGCCCGCCGCACGAGGTCGGCCCGGTGCTCGCTGGGCTCCACCGCGTCCACGGTGGCTCCGTCGAATGCGGCGAGCCCGCCGAGCAGCACGGCCTTCCCGCCGGGACCGGCGCAGAGGTCGAGCCACCGGCCGGTGTCCGGGCCCTGCACCGGCGCCCGGGCGAAGGCGAGCGCCACCAGCTGGCTGCCCTCGTCCTGCACCACCGCGAGACCCTCGTCGATCACACCCAGGTCGCCGATGTCACCGCTGCCCGGTTCCAGGTGCACGCCGTACGGGGAGTACGGGGCCTCCTCGCCGCCGGTCACCATGGCGAGCTCGGTGGCGGTGATCTCGCCCGGCCGGGCGAGCAGGTGCACGGCGGGCCGGGCGTCGTCGGCGGCGAGCGCCGCGTCGAGGTCGTCGGTGGAGCCGAGCGCGTCGGCGAAGGCCTGGGCGATCCAGCGCGGGTGGGCGTGCGCAAACGCGGCGTGGCCCACCGGGTCCTCGGCGGCCGCGGGTGCGAGCAGCTCCACCCACGCCTGCTCGTCGTGCTCCCCGACCTTGCGCAGCACCGCGTTGACAAACCCGGCAGCCCGGCTGCCCGCCTCGACGCGCACCAGTTCCACCGTCGTGTCCACGGCCGCGTGCGCCGGGATCCGGGTCCGCAGCAGCTGATAGGCGCCGAGGCGCAGCGCGTCGAGCAGATTCGGTTCCACCCGGATCAGTGGCCGGTCGGTGCAGGCCTCGATCACCGAGTCGAGCAGCCCGCGGGCGCGCAGCGTGCCGTAGCCCAGCTCCGTGGCCAGACCCGCGTCGCGGTCGTGCAGCCCGTGCCTACGCAGGATCGCCGGTAGCGCCAGGTTGGCGTAGGCGTCGCGGACCCGCACCGAGGTCAGCAGCTCGAGGGCCGCCTGCCGCGAGGGGTCGAGCTCCGGGGGGCGGGCCGGGCCCACGCGACCCCGGGGCGGACCGGCGCCTGCCGGACTTACCCGCCTGCCGCCCTCGCGCCGCGGGCCGCCACGCCGGGAGCCGTCACCGTGCGGCGTCGTCATCGGGACCGCCCGCCGTCCACGGGGCCCGGCCCCGCCGGGCTGCGCACACCCGCGACCCGTCGCGCCGTGATCCACCGGGCCGTGATCCACCCTGCCGTCATGCGAACTGCTCCCCTGCTTCGATGCGCATCCCGCGAGCCCAGTCGGGCGCGGGCATCGCGCGCTTGCCCACCGGCCGCACCTCGCCCAGCTCCACCGGCGGGCCGGCGGTACCGGCCAGCACCCGGCGCTTCTGCACGTGCAGCTCGCCTGGCTTCAATGCGGGAACCTCGTCCGTGTTCCCGCCGGCCGGAACAGCGCCCGACCCGATCCCGATGGCCCGGACCGGGCCGAGACCGAGGCGCTCACCGCGTAACGTCGTCCATGCCCCGGGCTCCGGCGTGGCGGACCGGACGAGCCGGTCCACCGCCGCCTGCGGGGCCGCCCAGTCGACCCGGACGTCGTTCACGGCCACCTTGGGCGCCGGCGACACCCCGTCCGTGGGCTGCGGCACCGCCCGCAGCGTGCCGTCGGCCAGGCCGTCCATCGTCGCGACCAGCAGTGCAGCACCGGACACCGCGAGCCGGCCGAGCAGGTCACCCGCGGTGTCGGCGGCGCCGATGGCCTCGGTCACGACGCCGAACGTCGGGCCGGTGTCGAGGCCCTCCTCGAGCCGGAACGTGGTGGCTCCGGTGATCTCGTCGCCATGCCGGATCGCGGACTGCACGGGCGCCGCCCCGCGCCAGGCGGGCAGCAGCGAGAAGTGCAGGTTCACCCAGCCCAGGACCGGGATGTCCAGCGCGGACCGCGGCACGAGAGCGCCGTAGGCCACCACCGGACAGCAGTCGGGCGCGAGCCCGCGCAGCGCGTCGAGGAACGCGGCCTCCGAGGGCTTCCCGGGTGCCAGTACCGGGATCCCCGCCTCGTCGGCGAGCGCTCCGACGGGCGAGCGGGTGAGCTTGCGCCCGCGACCCGAGGGCGCGTCGGGTCGGGTGAGAACCGCCACGACCTCGTGGCGCGACGACTCCAGCAGCGCCCGCAGTGACGGCACAGCGGGTGCCGGGGTGCCGGCGAAGACCAACCGCACGCCTACCTGACCTTCCCGAACAGGGGATGCGGGCTGACCCGCACAGTGGCGCCCGACCAACCCGCACCGGACCCCGGCGAGTCGAACCACTCGGCAGCCCGGATCTCGGCCATCGCCAGCTTGCGGGTGATCACGTCGAGACGGTCGACGAACAGCACCCCATCGAGGTGATCGGTCTCGTGCTGGATGCACCGCGCCAGCATCTCGCTGCCCTCCACGGTGACGGGCTCGCCGTGCTCGCTCCACCCGTTCGCCACGATGTGCAGGTGGCGGTGGCACTCCCAGCCCAGTCCCGGGATCGACAGGCAGCCCTCGAACCCGAGCTGGTCCTCGTCGCCGACGACCTCGAACGTCGGGTTGACGAGGTGACCTGCGAAACCGTCGCAGTCATAGGTGAACACACGCAGGCCGACGCCGAGCTGGGGCGCGGCCAGGCCGGCGCCGCCCTCTTCGTGCATGGTGTCGGTGAGGTCGGCCACCAGCTTGCGCAGCTCGGCGTCGAACGCCTCCACCGGCGCCGCGGGGGTGCGCAGAACCGGATCGCCGAAGAGCCGGACGGGCTGGACTGACACGGTTCTCCTGACGGACGGTGGCGGTCGGGGGTTTCGAGGCGACGGGCCGAACCACCGACACGGACGATCGGGCGGTGTAGCGGCGACCCGTCATTCTGCCACGCCTGCTGCCGTACCGATTCCCGCCCGCCTCCCGGACCCGTGATCACCGGCACGAGCCCCGGAGCCGCCACCGGCACGGTTCCCGGCCCCCAGCCGCGATCACCGAGGTCCACCGTGGCGCGTCAGCCGAGGGCCGACGGGTCCAGCCGCACCCGGACCGGCTCGGCGGCCTTGCGGGCGGTCCGGGAGGCCTGGGCCGCGTGCAGAGCCGCCGCGAGCGCCCGGCCGTCGGCCCGTGGGACGCGCAGCAGCGCCCGTTCCCGAATCTCCGCCGGGCCGTCACCGGTCGGAGCGGTCTGCGCCGGTTCGAGTTCGACCGGGCCCAGCACCTCCACAGCAGGCGGCAGGCCCGCGAGCACCTCGGCCACGGCGGCGGCCGAGCCCTCCACCGCGGCCATCCGGACGGCAGGCGGGAACCCGACCTCGACGCGGGCGGCGAGCTCGGCCGCGGCGTGCCCCGCGGGGTCCCAGCGCACAAGGGCCTGCACCACAGGCAGGGCGGAGTCGGCCATCACCACCACGCGGCCACCGTCGGTGTGCGGGACCACGAGAGCGGCCGCCCCGAACCAACGCCGCAACGTCTCCTCGACCACGCGCAGATCGGGCCGGGCGAGCAGAGCCCAGCCGTCCAGCAGCAGCGCGGCGCCGAACCCGCCGACGGCCGTCGGCTCGGCACCCGGCGTGGCGACGACGATCTCGGGCCGCGCAGCCACCTCCCGGAGTACCTGTGCCCCACCCCCGGATGACCGGATGGTGGTGCCGGGGAACGCCCGACCCAGTTCCTCGGCGGTACGGCCCGACCCGACGACACCGGCGCGCAGCCGACGCGCGCCACACGCCGGGCAGCGGAACGCGCCCTCTGCCCGACCGCACCAGCGACAGTGCGGCAGGACGGCGTCGTCACGCGAGCTGCCCTGCAGCCCGAGCGGGCCTGCGCAGTGCCGGCAGCGGGCCGTCTCCCGGCACGAGGCGCACGACAGCCAGGGCACGTACCCGGCGCGGGGTACCTGGACCAGCACGGGGCGCCCGGCGGTCAACGCGGCCCGCACCGCCTCGAACGCGACGCCGGGCAGCCTGGCAGCCCGTGTGTCGGGATCGCGGGCGAGCTGCCCGTCGGTCTCCCCGAGCGCGGTGATCCGCGGCATCGCGGCACGGACGGTGCCCCGCTCGGCCACCACCTCGCGGGCCCACCCGGAGTCGACGAGCGATTGCCCCTCCGCGGTGCGCGCATAACCGCCGACCAGCAGCGCGGCACCGGCTGCGTGGGCCCGCAGGACCAGCACGTCCCGGACGTGCGGGTAGGGCGAGCGCGGCTCGGAGTGCAGGTCGTCACCGTCGTCCCAGACGACGAGCAGCCCAGGGCGCAGTACTGGCGCGAATGTGGCCGACCGCGTGCCGACCACCACCCGGACGCCACCCCTGCGTACCGCGAGCCAACGGCGGTACCGCTCGGCCGGGCCGAGGTCGGCCGTGAGCGCGACGACACCGTCCGCGCCGAGTCGCGCCACGCAGGCAGCGTGCAGCGCGGTGACGTCGCGCTGATCGGGCACCACCAGCAGCGCACCCCGGCCCGCGCCCACGGTCGCCGCGGCCGCCTCGGCGAGCCTGTCGACCCACGACTCGCCGGGCAGCGCCTGCCAGACCGCGTGCGGGGCGCGTCCCCCGGCCAGCGCCTCGAGCAGCGCGGGACCGCGGACGTAGCGACCCCAGCCTGCTGTGGACACGACCGGCCGCACCGACCCCCCCGGAACCGGCGCCGAGGCCTCCGCCTCCACCCGCGCGTGCCGCGGCGGAACGGCGAGCCGGAGGACGTCGGCCATCACGCCGGCGTACCGGTCGGCGACCGACCGGCAGAGCGCGGCGACCTCTGCGGTGAGGGCCGGCTCGGGGGACACGACCTTCTCCACCCACGCGAGCGTCCCGGTGTGGTCGGACTCCGCCACCCGCTCGAGCAGGAAACCGTCCACCAGCCGCCCGGCGAACCGCACCCGCAACCGGACGCCCGGCGACGCAGCCGCGTCGAGATGATCGGGCACGCGGTAGTCGAACGGGCGGTCCAGATGCGCGAGAGCGACGTCGACGGCGACCCTGGCGACCGACAACTCGCCGGCCGCGCACCATTCGCCGCGGTTGCGTCGTGCGGGCGGCGAGGCCGGGGCAAGATCCATGGGCCCTCCTCGTCGCCGTCGGGCCCGGTCTACCAGAGCCCGCGGTGCCCCCACCGTGCGCGGTGCCGTGGGGGAGATCGGGACCCGATGGTCGTCACGCGCCCGCGGCGGACTTCAACTGGTCGGCCCGCGAGGTGCTCTCCCACGGCAGGTCGACGTCCGTACGGCCGAAGTGGCCGTAGGCGGCGGTCTGCGCGTAGATCGGGCGGAGCAGGTCGAGGTCGCGGACGATCGCGGCCGGGCGCAGGTCGAACACCTCGGTGATCGCCGAGGTGATCTTGGCTGGATCGACGTTCTCGGTGCCGAACGTCTCGACGAACAGCCCGACCGGGGCCGCCTTGCCGATGGCGTAGGCCACCTGCACCTCGATGCGCTCGGCGAGGCCCGCCGCGATCGCGGTCTTCGCGACCCACCGCATGGCGTATGCGGCGGAACGGTCGACCTTCGACGGGTCCTTGCCCGAGAACGCGCCGCCGCCGTGGCGGGCGAAGCCACCGTAGGTATCGACGATGATCTTGCGGCCGGTCAGGCCCGCGTCGCCCATCGGCCCGCCGATGACGAAGCGCCCGGTCGGGTTGACCAGCAGTCGCACATCGGAGACATCGATGCCGAGCTCCGCGATCTCCGGGCCGACGACGTGCTCGCGGATGTCGGGGGCGAGCATGCCGTCGAGGTCGATGTCGGCCGCGTGCTGACTGGATATGACCACGGTGTCGAGGCGGACGGCCCTGTCGCCGTCGTACTCGATGGTGACCTGCGTCTTGCCGTCCGGGCGCAGGTAGGGCAGCAGGCCCGACTTGCGCACCTCCGCGAGCCGCCGCGCCAGCCGATGCGCGATCGCGATCGGCAGCGGCATCAGCTCCGGGGTGTCGGTGTTCGCGTAGCCGAACATGAGGCCCTGGTCACCCGCACCCTGCTTGGCGATCTCGTCGTCGGAGAGCTCCACGCGGCTCTCGTACGCGGAGTCGACGCCCTGCGCGATATCCGCCGACTGGGCACCGATCGCGACGTTGACCCCGCACGAGGCGCCGTCGAAGCCCTTGGCCGAGGAGTCGTAGCCGATCTCCAGGATCTTCTCCCGGACCAGCGTGGGGATGTCCGCATAGCCGCTGGTGGTGACCTCACCCGCGACGTGTACCTGCCCGGTGGTGACCATCGTCTCGACCGCGACGCGGCTGCGGGGGTCCTGCGCGAGGAGCGCGTCGAGCACCGTGTCGCTGATGGCGTCGCACATCTTGTCGGGGTGTCCCTCGGTAACCGACTCGCTGGTGAACAACCGTCGGCCTGCGTTCGCCACGCCTTAGCTCCATCTGTCGTGTCCACGCCGCGGAGGAGACCGCGACCGTCCTGATCCTGACCGGCGAGAGTAGCCGACCCCCGGCCGGACGCTCGGTGGAGCCGCGCAGGTCACAGCCACGATCCAACTGTCGCTCCGTGCCATGCCGCGGGCGACACTTCGTACCGGCTCGCGGGTACGGGGCTACAGCAGGGCGGCGACCGCATCCCAGACGCGGGAGGCGAGCAGCGCCTTGGAACCCGTCGCCAGTTCGACCGCGGTGCCGTCGGACCCGAGCAACCAGCCTTCGTTGTCGAGCATCTCGAAGGCCCGGCCGTCGCCCACCGCATTGACGACGAGCAGATCACAGCCCTTGCGCACGAGCTTCTCCCGGCCGTGGTGCAGTGCGTTACCGGCATCGTCGCCGGTCTCGGCGGCGAAGCCGACGATCACCTGGCCGGACTCACGCGCCGCGACCAGCTCGACGAGGATGTCGGGGTTCTTCACCAGCCGCAGCGGATCGGGCTCCCCCGCCCCCTTCTTGATCTTGTTCTCGGCCTGCGAGACAGGCCGGAAGTCGGCCACCGCCGCCGCCATCACCAGCGCGTCAGCACCCTTGACCGCTCTGTGCATGGCCTCGCGGAGCTCCCGCGCCGAGCCGACCCTCACGACCTCGACCGCAGCGGGATCGCCCAGGTCGGCGGTATGCGCGGCGACGAGGGTGACCGCGGCCCCGCGCTGCGCTGCGACCCTGGCCAGCGCGTAGCCCTGCCGGCCCGACGAGCGGTTGCCGAGGAAGCGGACGGGATCGAGCGCCTCGCGC
>JBKJPD010000478.1:0-2945 GCA_046595345.1 Pseudonocardia sp. | reverse complement strand
CGCAGCTCGTCGTCGCGTTCACCGCGCAGCTGACCCGCTGGGGGTAGTGCAGCGGCTACAGCTCGCGCGAGGCCCGGAGCCTGCCCAGCGCCTCTTCGAGGATGGCCGCGCCGTCAGCATCGCTGCGGCGCTCCTTCACATACGCGAGGTGTGTCTTGTACGGCTCGGTACGGGGCGGGGCGGGCGGGTTCTCGCCGTCCCGACCACCCGGGAGGCCGCAGCGAGGGCAGTCCCATGCGTCCGGGATCTCCGCCTCGGCCGCGAATGACGGGGTGGTTACGTGACCGTTGGAGCAGAAGTAGGAGATGTGCTCGCGGGGCGCGGTCTCGCCGCGCTCGGACTCGCCCATCGGACCGGCACCCACCCGGGTGCCGCGGATCGCGTTGCCGCCTGACATGGCCATGTCTCCTTAGACCCCGACCTTCACGAGCAATCCTGTCCCGACGATGGCGACGATCCAGATGGCACCGACGAACAGGGTCATCCGGTCGAGGTTCTTCTCCACGACGCTCGATCCCGACAGGCTGGACTGCACGCCACCACCGAAGAGCGTCGACAGCCCGCCACCGCGACCCCGGTGCAACAGGATCAGCAGCACCAGCAGAACGCTGGAGACGATCAGCACGATCTGCAGGGCGAGTTGCATCCCATCCTCATTCTCGTCACGCCCATCACCAGATGGACCGCGCGCATCGACATCGTTCGGTTCTCCGAGAGTACCCGTGCTCGGGGGCCCGGTTGTCGGGGGTCACACCCGTTTCGGGCGGGGCCCCGGCCGGCCGGCGCACGCTGCGGCGCGCCGACCGTTCGCGGAACCGGGCCTTACGGCAACGGGCCACCGGCGGTGATCGCGCACAGCTGGGCGAACTCGTCGGGGTCGAGGCTCGCGCCCCCGACCAGCGCGCCGTCCACGTCCCTCTCCGCGACGATCTCACCGACGTTCTTGGCCTTCACCGAGCCGCCGTAGAGCACCCTGACCCCGGCTGCGATCGCGTCGCCGTACGTCGCGGCCACCGCTGCCCGCAGCGCCGCACAGACCTCCTGGGCATCGGCGGCACTTGCCACCCGGCCCGTGCCGATCGCCCAGACCGGCTCATAGGCGATCACCAGCTTCTCGACGTGCTCGCTCTGCACCTTCTCCAGTGCTGCCACGAGCTGCCGCGTGGTGTGCTCGACCTGCCCGCCCGCCTCACGGACGTCGAGGCCCTCCCCCACGCACAGGATCGGCACGATCCCGTGCCTGATCGCGGCACGGACCTTGCTGTTGACCTCCGCGTCGGTCTCGCCGTGGATCTCCCGGCGCTCCGAGTGCCCGACGACGACATAGCGACAGCCCAGCTTGGCCAGCATCACGCCGGAGACATCACCGGTGTAGGCGCCGGAGTCGTGTGGCGACAGGTCCTGCGCGCCGTGCACCAGCAGCAGGCCGTCACCGTCGATCATGGTCTGGATGCTGCGGATGTGGGTGAACGGCGGCAGCACCACCACCTCCACCTTGTCGTAGTACTTCTCCGGCAACGACCAGGCCAGCTTCTGCATCAGCCCGATGGCCTCGAGGTGGGTGAGGTTCATCTTCCAGTTACCGGCGATCAATGGCTTGCGCGACATCTACTGCTCCAGTACCGCGAGCCCGGGGAGGGACTTGCCCTCCAGGTACTCCAGCGACGCGCCGCCGCCGGTCGAGATGTGGGAGAAGCCGTCCTCGGGCAGGCCAAGCATCCGCACCGCGGCCGCGGAGTCGCCCCCACCGACGACGCTGAAGGCGCCGGAATCCACGATCGCCTGCGCGACCCCGCGGGTGCCCTCGGCGAACGGGGCGAGCTCGAACACGCCCATCGGGCCGTTCCAGAACACCGTGCCCGCATGGCTGAGCACCTCGGCGAACGCCGTGACCGACTCCGGCCCGATGTCGAGCCCCTTCCAGCCGTCCGGGATCGCGTTGACGGGAACGATCCGGATGTTCGCCTCGGCCGAGAAGGCGTCGGCCACCACCACGTCGGACGGCAGCACGATCTTGCCCGACTCCAGCAGCGTGCGGCACTCGTCGATCCGGTCGCGCTCGAGCAGGGAGTCACCGACGTCGTGGCCCTGGGCGGCGAGGAACGTGTAGCACATCCCGCCGCCGACGAGCAGCGCGTCGACCTTCGGTAGCAGCGCCTTGATGACCGCGAGCTTGTCGGACACCTTCGAGCCGCCCAGCACCACGGCGTAGGGCCGCTTCGGTGACTCCGCGAGCGTGCGCAACACCTCGACCTCGGCGAGGACCAGCTCACCCGGGTAGGCGGGAAGCTCCTGCGCCACTTCGTAGACCGAGGCCTGCATGCGATGCACGACACCGAACCCGTCGGATACGAACGCCCCGTCCTCGCCGGCCAGCGCGGCCAGTTCGGCGGCCAGCGCAGCCCGTTCGTCGTCGTCCTTCGAGGTCTCCCGGGGATCGAACCGGATGTTCTCCAGCATCACCACGTCACCGGCGGCCATTCCCAGATCACCGCGGCCGGCGTCCCAGTGGGCGGCGCGGACCAGCCGGACCGGGGCGCCGAGCAGCTCTCCGAGCCGCGCCGCGACCGGGGCCAGCGACAGCGCAGGGTCCGGCCCGTCCTTCGGTCGGCCCAGGTGGGCGATGATGATCACCTGAGCGCCGTTGCCGGACAGTTCCGAGATCGTCGGAACGGCGGCCTGGATCCGGCCGTCGTCGGTGATGGTGCCGTCGTTGTCGAGGGGCACGTTGAGGTCGGCGCGGACCAGGATGTTGCGGCCCGCGACGTCGGAGTCGATGAGGTCGTGAAGTGTCAGCACGCGGCGCTCAGAGCGTCGAGGCGACGAGTGCGGTGACGTCGACGAGGCGGTTGGAGTAGCCCCACTCGTTGTCGTACCAGCCGACGATCTTGACCTGGTTTCCGATGACCTTGGTGAGTCCGGCGTCGAAGATGCAGGAGTGTGGG
>JBKJPD010000449.1:0-4149 GCA_046595345.1 Pseudonocardia sp. | reverse complement strand
CCATGCAGATCGGATCCCACGGCGCGTGAAACGCCGGCTCGGGCCGCGGTGCGAACAGGTGCTTGGGCAACACGCCTGCGAACAGGTGGTGCATGCCCGCTTGCGGATCGCACACCGCCATCGCGCCGAACGTGTCGCCGTGATAGCCGCCGCGCCACGTCATCAGCCGGTGCTTGGCCGGGCGGCGGCGGGAACGCCAGTACTGCAGGCACATCTTGATGGCGACCTCGACAGACACCGAACCCGAGTCTGCGAGGAACACGTGCTCCAGCCCGGCCGGGGTGATCTCGACGAGCAGCCGCGCGAGGTCCACCGCGGGCGAGTGGGTCAACCCGCCGAACATGACGTGGCTCATCCGGCCGAGCTGGTCGCGCACGGCCGCGTCGAGGACGGGGTGGGCGTAGCCGTGGATCGCCGCCCACCACGACGACATCCCGTCGACCAGCTCGCGCCCATCGACGGTCCGCAGCCGCACCCCGGCCGCCGACTCCACCGCGATCGGCGCCACCACAGCCGGCATCGGGGCGTACGGGTGCCAGACGTGGGCGCGGTCGTTGTTCATCAGCTCGTGAGGGTCCACGACCTACGAGCGTAGGGACGCGACGGCGGTGGCAGCGCCTCGACCCCACGGCCCGGGCGACTACGTTCACCCTCATGTCCGCAGCCGAGTCCGCGACCGCGTATCCCGCGCTGTCCCGCCGCCGTGAACTGGGCGCCGCAAGCGCCCGGTCGCTGCTGCTCACCGTCCTCGGCGAGTTCGTCCTGCCGCGCGGTGAGCCGGTCTGGACGCAGGTGCTCATCGACGTGCTGGGCCGGCTCGGCGTCGAGCACAAGTCCGCCCGCCAGGCGCTTGCCCGGACGGCTGCCGAGGGACTGTTGGAGTCCGACCGTGCCGGGCGACGGGTCCGCTGGTCGCTCACCGAGCAAGGTCGCAGGTTGCTGTCGGACGGCGCGGCACGCATCTACGGCTTCGGGGCCGAGGTACCGCCGTGGGACGGCCGCTGGCTGGTGCTGCTGGTCAGCGTTCCCGAGGCCCGCCGGCAGCTGCGGCACCGGCTGCGCACCCGGTTGGCATGGGCAGGCCTGGGCTCCCCGGCGCCGGGTGTCTGGCTCACCCCGGATCCCCGCAAGCAGGACGAGGTCGGTGACGTCGTCACCGACCTGGATCTCGCGGTGGTCACCAGCTCGTTCGTAGGCCCGTTCGGAGCCATCGGGCAGGAGCGCGAGGTCGTCGCCCAGGCCTGGGACCTGGCCGACCTCGAGGCGGCCTACGAGGACTTCCTCGAGACATTCACCGACGCCGATCCGGTCGATCCGGCGGAGATACTGGCCCACCAGATCCATCTCGTACACGCCTGGCGCCGGTTCCCCTTCCTCGACCCGAAGCTGCCCGTCGAACTGCTCCCCGAACGGTGGGCGGGCGCGCGGGCCGCCGCGTTGTTCGAGGTGCTGCACGCCCGCTGGGGCCAGCCGGCCGGGCAACACTGGCAATGGCTGGTGAGCACGGCTCGCTGACTCCAGCCCAGCTGACTCCAGCCCCCGGTACCGGCGATTCCGGTGGGTCCGGATCCGGTCGACCCGGCGCAGCAACCCGACTCCCGGACCAGGTCCGCAGACCTGCCGTGCTCCGTTCATGTGATCCACTCCCCTACACCTGGACACCACTGGAATCGCGCATCGGGAGTGCCTTGAGGGATCCTGTGACGGGATTGCACTGATCATGTTTCAGTTGCACTCCCGCCCCGGGCGTCCACCTGAACATCGACGGGACTAGCGTGGCCCGGTCCGGCGGCGAGGAGGGGTGTTGACGACAACGAACACGGGCCCTCTCATCCCACGCCGGCGCCTGGGCGCTGCCTTCCGGGAACTCCGCGAAAGTCGCGGTGAGACGCTGCAGCAGACGGCGAAGGTCCTCATGTTCTCGCCCTCGAAGCTGAGCCGCATCGAGAACGGGCTCGGCGGCGAGCCCCACCCGCGCGACGTGCGGGACATCCTGGCGCACTTCGCCGTCGACGGAACCGCCGACGGTCACCGCCTGGAGGCGCTCGCCGAGCAGAGCCGCGTACCTGGGTGGTGGCAGGTCCCTCCTTACGAGATGCCCTCGAGGCTTGACACGTTCATCTCCTATGAGAGCGCCGCATCGCGGATCGAGGCCTACGTACCGACCGTTGTGCCGGGATTACTGCAGACACGGGAATACGCTCGAGAATGCATTCACCAGCTCGTGCCCCATCTCGATCATGAAGCCGTGGAGCACCAGGTGGAGATTCGCATGCGTCGGCAGCAGGAACTCAACCGTCGCGAATTACCTCCGACGCAGCTATATGCCATCCCAGAAACAGTCCTGCATCGACGGGTGGGTTCACCCGACGCGATGCGCGAGCAACTCGAAACCATCCTTGCGACCTTCGACAACCCGCTGATCGACCTGCACGTAATTCCGTTCAGCGCTGGAATCTACGAAGCCATTGAAGTCAGCACGCTCACCATCTTCACCTTCGACGAGGAGGGCCACTTTGATATCGCCTCCCTCGAGAGAGTGCGCTCAGTTCAATACATGGACCGGCCAGAAAGCGTCGAAAAGTACCGCCGAGTGGTCAGTCGACTTGCCGACCACTGGCTCGACCGTTCCGAGTCACGGGCGTTCATCGAACGCGTGCGAAACAAGGATGACAGGGAGATTCAATGAAGGATATCTACGGCGACGACTTCCGCAGGAGCACCTTCTGCGGAACAGGCGGCTGCGTGGAGGTCGCACCACTCGCGAGCGGAATGGTGGCGGTCCGCGACTCGAAAGACTTGAACGCGCCGCACCATCTCTACACCGAGTCCGAGTGGATCGCTTTCGTTCAGGGCGTCAAAGCCGGCGAGTTCGACTTCGACTTCCCCACGGTTCTCCCACGCCGCTCCTGCACCGCCTGATCCAGGTCGGAGATCGTCGTACGGGACGGTACGGCCACCATCGTTCCCGTCCGCGGCCCTATCGGGCGGGGCAGTCGTATCGTCGGCTCCCCCGCCCGGTGGTAACCATTCCCGCCGGTCAGCCCAGGCAGCCCGGGCCGAGGAGCGCCTTGAGGTCTCCCATCAGCGCCGAGGAGTGGGTGACCTTCAGCGTGTCGTCGAGGCGCAGCACCGTGGTGCGGGTGCCGTTGACCAGCGCCAGGTGCACCTCGGACGGGCCCGGGTGGTTGCTCAGCACGTCCTTGAGCTTCGACACCCGCTGCGGGGTGCACAGTTCGGTGCGCATGCTGACCTTCACCGGCGCCCCGGTGCCGCCGCCGGAACGGGTGAGGTCGGGCAACGCGAGGTCGTTGACGATCAGCGAGACGCGGTCGTCGCGGCGGTTGACCCGAGCCTTGACCAGCACGATCGCGTCCTCTGCGACATCCACGCCGACCACCTGATAGCAGCGGGGGAAGAACAGCACCTCGATACCGCCTGCAAGGTCCTCCAGTTGCGCCGATGCCCACGGCTCGCCGTTCTTGTTCACCCGCCGGTTGACGCCGGCGAGGATTCCGCCGACGGTGACCTGGTGCCCGTCGGGGACGTCGCCCTCCAGGATCGCCGCGATCAGGGTGTCGGACTTCGCCGCGAGCACCTGCTCCACCCCGTGCAGGGGATGGCCGGACACGTAGAGCCCGAGCATCTCCCGCTCCACCGCGAGCTGGTGCTTGGTGTCCCACTCATCAGTAGGCACCTTCACATCGAAGACCGAGTCCAGTTCCGACGGCCCGGATCCGTCCATCGAGCCGAAAAGGTCGAACTGGCCTATCGACGCGGCCTTCTTGGTGCTCATCACCGCGTCGATCGCGTCGGCGTGCACCAGCAGCAGTCCCTTGCGGGAGTGGCCCAGGGAGTCGAACGCACCAGACTTGATCAGCGATTCGATGACCTTCTTATTGCAGACGACCGCATCCACCTTGCGCAAGAAATCCGAGAAATCGGTGAAATCGCCCTTCCCTTTCCGGGAGGCCACGATCGCGTCGACCACGTTCACCCCGACATTGCGGATGCCCGCCATACCGAACCGGATATCGGTGCCGACCGGGGCGAAGTTCCGTACCGACTCGTTGACGTCGGGCGCCATCACCGTGATGCCCATGCGGCGACACTCGGCCAGGTAGACCGCCGCCTTGTCCTTGTCGTCAT
>JBKJPD010000395.1:0-3227 GCA_046595345.1 Pseudonocardia sp. | reverse complement strand
GTTGCAGTTCGAACTCGACCGGGCTGATCTGACCGATCGAGGAGTGCCGCCGTCGTCGGTTGTACTTATGCGGGTGATCGTGTCAAGGGCGGGGCTATGAGGCCTCGTGGTCGAGGCGTTCGAGGAGTCCGTCGAAGATCTTCTGTCGGGCGATCTGGCCCTTGTTCTCGGCGTCGTCTCGTTGGGCTTGCAGGGTGGGTCGGAACTCGATGGTGGTGACGAAGAAGGTGCAGGATTCACAGATCGACTCGAAGTGGCAGTCGGTCTCGACGGGTCGGGCGCAGTGGCCGTTGCCGAGCATGCGGCGGTGCATCTCGCCGCGGAGTTTGCGCATCTCGCTGCCCTCGTCGTCTCGTGGGAGTTGGCGGGGCTGTCCGTAGAGCGCTTCGACTTTCTCGGTGACGTTGAAGTACTCCTCCGCGACGGTCTTGTCGGCAATCCGGGCGTAGATCATCGTCATGGCGAGGGTCTTGTGACCGAGCAACGCGGCGATCGCGTCGATGCTCATGCCGCGATTGATCGCCTGGGTTGCCAGCGTGTGGCGCAGTTGGTGGGCGGTGACATGGCCGATGCCGGCCTCGTGGCTGAGTCGGCTCAGCGCGGTCGCGACGCGCAATGCGGTGATGGGACGGTTGCGTTCAAGTAGCAGCCGTTGGGACCGCAGCCCCGTGGGGCGGTGGTTGGCGATCCAGTCGTCGAGCATCTCCTTCAGCTGCGGGTGCAGCGGGATGTAGCGGTCGTTGTGCAGCTTCCCGACAGGGATCCTCAGCCAGAACGCGGAGCCGATCTGGACCACGGCGTCGACGGTGAGGGCGAGCAGCTCGCCCTTGCGGATGCCGGTGCGGGCCAATAGTTCGACGATGAGGCGGGACAACGGATCGGGGTCCGCGCGGGAGGTCCGCATGAGTTTGGTCGCCGCAGCGTCATCGAGGAACCGCGGCAGTGGCTTGTCGACGATAGGCAGGTCGCCGGCGAAGATCAGCGGCCGCTGCGGCGGATTCGGGTAGCCCCACTCGGTGATCCGGTCGAAGAAGCAGTGCAGGTTGATCAGCCGATTCTTGATGCTGACCCGGTTCAGCGGCTTCCCGGTGTAGCGGCCGTGTTTGGCGCCGACCCAGGCCTTGTAGTCCTCGATGTGGCGACGTTGCAGCTCGGCACAGGTGTCGACCTCGGGATGGGTCTGGCCCAGCCAGGTCCCGAACTCGCGGAGGTCGTGTTCGATGTGTTTGACCGTCGAGGGCCGCAGGCTCAGGTCGATCTGGGCGACGTAGCGTTGGGCCACATCGGTGAATCCCGGTGGGACCGTCGTCCAGCCGGTGACCGACACGGACGGTCGGCGTGCGGGTCGGGTGTGGTTCTCCAGCCTGCCGGCATGGAACAGGGTGAGCTGCAGCCGGTGGAAGCAGGAAGCCAGGTTGCGTCCCGAGTTCGGCATGCCGCGAGCGATGTAGGCATCGATGATCGCCGTGCGGGCGGCCTCGAATGCTGTGGTGTTGATCTGTTGCGCTGGCGTGCCGGTGACCGCGGTGACCTTGGCCAAGGTGTTCCACTGCAGGGCGACGTCACGTTCTTTGGTGTCGAGCAAGGCGCATGCGTCCGTGAACCACGTGTGCGCGTCCGGGCAGTGGCTGCGGGCGGCGTTTCCCAGGCGTAGGTCGACCCTGCCCAGCAGGTCGCCGGTGATCGTCAGCTGAGCGGTGACAAGCAACCAGGACACGAAGGACCTCGCCTTCTCGATCGCGTCGACCTGCTGTGCAAGCGACAGCTGGTGCCACCCGCCGCCCCGCTCGAGCTTGACGCTGAACGACCTGGCCGCCGCGACGGTCGACCTGCCCGTTTGGCGTCCCGCCTGTTGCATCGCCGTGACGTACTCCTCGACCTGGGTGGCGCCGTGGTCGCTGAGCGCGTGTGCAGCCGGCATCACAGATCGCCTGCCAGTGATTGCGCGTCGATGGCCTCACACGCTCTTCGGTATTCCCCGGCGAGCCAGTCGTTGGCCAGGTGTAGGTAGATGCGCGTGGACTCGATCGAGCGGTGTCCTGCCTGGGCTTGGATCGCCTCCAACGCCATCCCGGCCTCACGCAGCCGGGTGAAGCAGGTGTGGCGCAGCTGGTGGCAGGTCAGGTGTTCAATCCCTGCTCTGCCGCGGGCGCCGGCGACGATCTCGTCGAGCCCCGCCGATGAAAGCGGCTGGCCGCGCCGGGGTCCCTTCAAGACCACGAAGACGTGATCATCGACGGCCGACTCAGGGCGTTCGACGGCGAGGTAGGAAGCCAGAGTCGTGAAGAAGCGCTGTGAGACAGGGACGATGCGCTGATGCCCACCCTTGCCCTCGGCGATGAACAACCTGCGTTCACCGGGACGGACGTCACCCAGACGAAGACCGAGGACCTCGCAGCGTCGTAGGCCGCCGAGCAGCATCGCGTCGACCATCGCGCGGTCGCGTCGAGTCCGGAGCGCAGCGACGAACGTGTCGACCTGGTCCGGGTCGACCACTCGCGGCAGCGTGCGCGGTGCCCGGATCATCGGGACGCCGCGCACGGCTCGTTGGCCGGGGCGTCGCATCGCCAGTCCGCGAGGAACAGGGTTCCGCTCGACGGCGGTGTCTCCGCGAATGATCAGGTACTCATAGAGTCCCGCGATCGTTGCCAGTCGTCGCTTGATCGTGCGTGCGGACAGCCCCTGTTCGCCGTCCTCGATCCGCACAACCTTGGCACCGCGTCGCGGCTCGCGCTGGGCCTTGATAAAGCCCAACACGTCGGTCACGGTGACCTCGCCAGGGTCCTTGTCGATCACGGTGAAGAAGACCTTCAGGTCGAAGGCCGTCGCGATCACCGTGTTCGGTCGAGCCCGCGCGGTGACGAGATCCATGTAGGCATCCAGCAGCGGATGACCCAGACGGATCAGCTCGCCTCCGCCAGGACGTGGCGTGCGGACCAGGCGGGGTGTGAAGGCCACGGACGGGCTCCGATCGATGAGGTGACCCGTCCTCCGCGATCCCAACGACCTGGGTGCAGATCACCTGCATATCGTGACAACCCCTCGATGTAGGCGATGACGTCGCGTCGGGCCTGGGCCTTGGTGGCGTACACGGTGCGGTAGACGCGCTCGTTCTTCAACGCCGAGAAGATCGACTCGGCCATCGCGTTGATGCTCCTATATCCGTCAAGCGGCCTTCGGTGGCTGTTGATCAGCGGTGCGTAGCGGACGCATCGCGGCCCAGAGTT
>JBKJPD010000368.1:0-11782 GCA_046595345.1 Pseudonocardia sp. | reverse complement strand
GTCGATGCGGGTCGGCTGACCAGAACCGCTGTTGCCCAGGGGTGGGGACAAGGGAGGATGGGGGCATGTGTCGGAATATCCGGGCCCTGCACAACTTCTCGCCGCCGGCGTCCGCTGGTGAGGTGCGCGGGGCGGCACTGCAGTACGTGCGGAAGATCAGCGGCTCGGCCCAGCCGTCGCAGGCCAACTCCGAGGCGTTCGAGCTGGCCGTGCGGGCGGTCGAGGCCGCCACACAGGGGCTGCTCGACTCGCTGGTGACCAGCGCACCGCCCAAGGACCGCGAGGTCGAGGCGGCGAAGGCCCGGGAGCGCGCCGCGGTCCGCTACGGGAGCTGAGACACAGCTCCCGTCGCCACGTGAGCGTCAGGCCGGGTCGATACGGAGGATCTTGTCGTCGGTTCCGTTCGACGTGGAGACGAACAGTGCCCCGTCCGGGCCCGGACGGACCGCCCGCAACCGGCCGAACGTGCCGTCGAGAGCGGCCGGTTCGGCGACCGCCGTGACCGCACCGTTCGCGCCGAGCGTCATCAGCAGGATCTTCTGCCCGCGCAGCGCGGCGACCGCCAGCACGCCGTCGAGCGCGCCCCACCGCGGGCCGGACAGGAACGCAGCACCCGCGATGGCCTCCACCGGGCTGCCCGAGCTCCACGCCGCGGACACGGCGTCGGGGAACCGTGCCAGGTCGGTCATCGGCACCGACTCGTCGTAGCCGCCGACGGTGCCGCCCTGCGAGGGGTCCCAGCCGTAGTTGGCACCGGGTTGCAGCAGGTTCACCTCATCATCGGTGCTGGGGCCGTGCTCGGCCGAGTAGGCGCGACCGGTGCCGGGCTGCACAGCGACGCCTTGCACGTTGCGGTGGCCGTAGGTCCAGATCAGGCGCTGCGCCGGGTTGTCGGCCGCGGCGAACGGATTGCCCGGGGCCGGCCCGCCGGTGTCCAGGTCGATGCGCAGCACCTTGCCGCCGAGGGAGTTGAGGTCCTGCGGGATCGTGCCTCGGGCCGTGTCGCCGGTGCCCACGAGCAGCGATCCGTCCGCGGCGAGGGTGGGTCGGCAACCGGAGTGGCGTCCCGAAGCATTGATCGGCAGGCCGCCGACCAGCGGGTTGCGCAGGCGCGTCGCCGACGTGCCGTCGGTGGCCAACTCCCAGGTGATCAGTCGGACGTCGGTGGCCGTCCCGTCCACGGTGTGGGTCTGGCACGTGGTGAACCGCCGGGTCTGCGCGAAGTCGGGGTGCACGACCATCCCCATCAGGCCGCCCTCGCCGTTGACGAGCAGGTCGGTGAAGTCGGCGCGCACCTCGGTGACGGTGGCGCCGGGCTGCGTGCCGGAGAGCAGGGACAGCTTGCCGTCACGTTCGGTGATCAGGGCCCGGCCGTCGGGGAGGAACCCGATGTCCCAGACATTGGCCAGGCCCGTGGCGACGACACCGACCTTGAGATCCGGCGTGCCGGTGCGGGCAGTGACGGGGGCCGAGGCCGAGGTGACCGTGCCCTCGCTCATGGCCGGCTCCGGGCCGGCCGAGCAGCTTGCGAGCACGAGTGCGACTGCGATCGCAGTCGGCGCGGCACCGAAGACCGTCCGATATGTCCACACGCTGCCTATCCTGCCGCCATCCGGGTGAGGCCGCCGTATGAATGTCGGTGAGACCGCCCTCGCCGTGGCCGTCGGGGATGGTCGCTACGGTTTCATTCATGCCCCGCAGCTATCTCCGCTTCCCCCACCTGCACGGCGACACGATCGTCTTCACCGCCGAGGACGACGTGTGGAGCGCGCCACTGGCCGGTGGCCGCGCCTACCGGATCACCGCCGACGACGTTCCGGTGGCCTGGCCGCGGCTTTCCCCGGACGGCCGCCACGTGGCCTGGACGTCGCGGCGCGAGGGTGCCCCGGAGGTGTTCGTCACCGATCTCGACGGCGGGGGCGCTCGGCGGCTGTCGTACTGGGGTGACGGCCTCGCCCGCACCGTCGGGTGGACGCCGGACGGAGAGGTGCTCGCTGTCAGCGCGGTCGGGCAGGCCTCGCCGCGGCGTAGCTGGGCCTATGCGATCCCGGCGGTCGGCGGCACGCCGCGGCGGCTCGACCACGGTCCGGTGTCCGATCTTGCGCTCGCCCCCGGCGGCGGCGCCGCCGTGCTGCTGACCACCACCATCTCGCGGGAACCGGCCTGGTGGAAGCGCTACCGGGGCGGCGCGGCCGGGAAGCTGTGGATCGACAGGGCGGGCAGCGGGGAGTTCGAGCGGCTGGCCGCCGAGGTCGACGGCAACCTCGCCTCGCCGATGCTCGTCGGTGCCCGGGTCGCGTTCCTCTCCGACCACGAGGGCTGGGGGAACCTCTATTCGATGGCGCTCGACGGCGGTGTCGACGGGCGGGGGGACCTGCGCCGCCACACCGACCACGGCGGGGTGGGGGCGCCCGCGTTCTATGCACGCCACGCGGCCACCGACGGCTCGCGTGTCGTGTTCGAGTCGGCAGGTGAGCTGTGGATCGTCGAGTCCCTGGATGCGGAGCGGCTCGACACCGAACCTCGGCGGCTCGACGTGCGTCTCGGCGGCCCGCGCACGGCCCGCGAGCCGTTCCGGGTGTTCGGCTCGGAGGGGATCAGCTCGGCCGTACCGGACCGGACCGGCCGCACCAGCGTCGCGGTCGTCCGCGGCACCGTGCACCGGCTCACCCACCGCGACGGGCCGGCGCGGACCCTGCTGGCCGAGCCGGGTGTCCGGGTGCGCCTGGCGCGGCCGCTCGGTGAGGACCGTGCGGTGTGGGTCGACGACGTCGAGGGCGAGGACGCCGTGTGTGTCGCCCCGCTCGACGGCCGGGCCGACGGCGCCGCCCCGCCGCGGCGCTACGGGGCGGGCGAGCTGGGCCGCGTGCTGGAGCTGGTGGTGTCCCCGGACGGTTCGGCCGTCGCCCTCATCACCCACGACGGCCGGCTGCTGGTGCTGAACCTCGCCGAGCCCGACGCGGGTGTGCTCCGCGAGATCGTCCGGGGCGCCGACGGGTTGGCCTCCGACGTGTCCTGGTCCCCGGACAGTGCCTGGCTCGCCTACGTCGAGACCGACGGGTCGGGGCTCGGAAGCGTGATGATGGCCCGGCCCTCCGACGACATGCTCGTGCCCGTCACCGAGGGGCGGTTCGCCGAAGCCGACCCGGTCTTCACCTCCGACGGCAAGTACCTGGCGTTCCTGTCGCTGCGCAGCTTCGACCCGATCTACGACCAGCACTCCTTCGACCTCACGTTCCCTTCGGGGTGGCGCCCGTTCATGGTGGCGCTGGCCGCGCGCACGCCGTCACCGTTCGGGGCGAGCCCGGACGGCCGGCCGGTGTCGGCCGCCGATGAGGGGCCCGAGGACCCGCCCGCGCCCGATCCTGCCGACCCGTCCGCGGTGCCGGACGCCGACGGCTCAGCGGACTCCGGGACCAAGGACGCCGGCGACGGGAAGAAGGCCGGCGACAGTAAAAAAGACGACACGCCGCCCGATGTCGTCGTCGACATCGAGGGGCTGCCCGCCCGGATAGTGCCGATCCCGGTGGCCGAAGCCCGCTACGGCGGCATGCGGGCCGCGAAGGACTGCCTGCTCTGGCTGCGGTTCCCGGTGTCGGGGGTGCTCGGCGACGGTCGCGCGGGCACGGAGGACAAGCCCGAGCGCACCGCTCTGGAACGCTACGACCTCATCCGCCGCAAGCTCGACGTCATCGCCGACCCCATCTCGGCGTTCGAGGTGAGCGGCGACGGCACCCGGCTCGTCGTCCGCGACGGGCCCACGCTGCGGGTGCTGCGCACCGACCGGTCCGGGTCCGGAGCACCGTCCGACGGCCCCAACGACGGCGGCGCCGACGAGTACGAGATCGACACCCGGCGCATCGTGGTCGCCATCGACCCCACCGCGGAGTGGCGCCAGATGTTCGACGAGGCGGGCCGCCTGATGCGCGACCACTTCTGGGTGCAGGACATGGGCGGCGTCGACTGGGCCGCTGAGATGGACCGCTACCGCCCGCTCGTCGACGCGGTGGGCAGCCACGACGACCTCGTGGACCTGCTGTGGGAGCTCCAGGGTGAGCTCGGCACGTCGCACGCCTACGTCGTGGGCCGAGGCGCGGGCGACCACACCGGCCGTCCGGGGATGCTGGGCGCGGACCTGGAGCCCGATCCCGACGGCGGCTGGCGGGTCAGCCGGGTGCTGCCGCCGGAGACGTCGGCGCCCGCTGCCCGCAGCCCATTGTCGGGACCGGGCGTCGACGTGCGGGCAGGTGACGTGATCCTGGAGGTGGGCGGTACGCCGGTCCACCCGGAGCTCGGCCCTGCGCCGCTGCTCGTCTCGCTCGGCGGTGAGCTCGTGGAGCTGACCGTCCGCTCCGGGCCGGGCCGGGCCAACGCGGGCGAGGTGCGCCGCATCGTCGTGCGGCCCCTGAATTCCGAGGGCGAGTTGCGCTACCAGGACTGGACGGCCGGGAGGCGCGCGTTCGTCGCCGAGCGCTCCGGTGGCCGCCTCGGCTACCTGCACGTGCCCGACATGATGGCGCCCGGCTGGGCGCAGCTGCACCGCGACCTGAGCCGGGAGACCGCCCGCGAGGGGCTGATCCTCGACGTGCGTGGGAACAACGGCGGGCACACCTCGCAGCTGGTGGTGGAGAAGCTCGCCCGAAAGGTGATCGGCTGGGACGTCGCCCGGCACCGGCAGCCCACCACCTATCCGGGCGACGCCCCGCGCGGTCCCATCGTCGCGCTCGCCGACGAGTTCTCCGGGTCCGACGGGGACATCGTCACCGCCGCGATCAAGCGCCTCGGGATCGCACCGGTGGTCGGGGTGCGCACCTGGGGTGGGGTGATCGGCATCGACAGCCGCTACCAGCTCGTCGACGGCACGCGCGTCACCCAGCCCCGGTACGCGTTCTGGTTCGACGACGTCGGGTGGGACGTGGAGAACCACGGCGTCGATCCGGACGTCGAGGTGGTGATCACTCCACAGGACTGGGCGGCCGGCCGCGACCCCCAGCTCGAACGCGCGGTGGACATGGCGCTGGAGGCCCTGCAGACCCGCCCGGCGGCTACCCCGCCCGACCCGTCCACCCGCCCCAGCCGGGCCCGTCCCGCGCTCCCTCCCCGCCCCACCCCCGCGAGTTGACGGATCGAGCACGCCGAGTGGGCCGGGGTCGTCACATTGCGGGGGCCTGTTGGCGGGCCATCACCCGGTAGGCGAGCAGGCCGAGGCCGACGCACACCGCCACCGAGAGCAGGGCCGAGTACTGGAGCACCCAGCCCTGCCCCTCGGGGTCGTAGACCTCCGCGCGCGGCCAGCCCACGTTGATCAGCAGGAACAGCCCGAACACCACCGCCACGACGTTCACCGGCAGGCCCCAGCGGCCGAGCGTGAAGTGGGCCGGGTCGGGCGCGTGGTCGGGATTGCGACGCAGCCGCTGGTAGAGCATCGGCACCGTCACGAACAGGTACGCCAGGTAGACGATCACCACCGAGACGCTCGTGACAGTGGCGAACACGCTGGTCTGCCCCAGGTTGATCAGCAGCACGCCGATCGACAGCACCCCGACGACGATGCCCGGCAGGATCGGGGTGTGGGTCCGCGGTGAGACCCGCGCGAGGGCCCGGGCGAACGGCAGCCGCCCGTCCCGGGCCATCGAGAACATGACACGCGCGGCCGACGCCGAGATCGCCAGGGTCGCCGAGAAGATCGACACCCCGACGATCGCGAGCACGATCCGCCCCACCACGTCGCCGAGCTGCGCGGTGAGCACGTAGGCGATGCCCTGGGTCGACAGCTCCGGGGCGGTGATGTCCGGCGCCGCCATGAGCGTCGCGATGATGAGCAGGCCACCGCCGACCGCCGAGACCACCATGCAGCGGGTGATCGCCCGGGGCGCGGTGTGGCGCGGGTCGTTCGTCTCCTCCGAGAGCTCCGCGGCGCTGTCGAACCCGTACATCACGTACGCCGCCATGAGCATCGACGCGAGGAACGGCCACACGTACGACCCGTCGCCCTGCACGCCGTTGGTCTCGAACACCACGCCCGGGCCGCGTTGGGCGTGCGACAGCAGCAGCACGATGACGAGCACCACGCCCGCGATCTCGATGGATACCCCGACGCGGGTGAGCAGGGCCATCTTCGTGACGCCGAACGAGGTGATCACGACGCACACGGCGATGCACATCGAGCCCAGGATGATCGCGTTGAGCGCGCCGTCCGGGGACGTCGGCGACGTGTCGGTGCCGACGAGCTGGAACCCGCTCCACACCTCCGGCAGCACAGCCTGCAGCGCGACGGCGATCGCGGCGACCGAGACGATGTAGCCGATCTGCATGAGCCAGCCGGCCATCCAGCCGATCGGGTCGGACGAGATGCGCCGGGACCACTGGTAGACCGCACCCGCTATCGGGTAGCGCGCCGAGAGCTCAGCGAAGCACAGCGCCACGGAGAACTGCCCCACGAACACGATGGGCCAGGTCCAGAAGTATGCGGGCCCGCCGAAGCCGAAGCCGATGATGAACAGCTGGAAGACGGTCGTCAGGATCGAGACGAACGAGAACCCGGACGCGAACGAGGCGAATGGGCCGAGCCCGCGGTGCAGTTGCTGGGAGTAGCCGAGTGACTCGAGGTCGCCGGTGTCGACGGTTGCGGTCACCCCCGGTCCTTCCGGGGAAGGTGGCCCGACCGCACCAGGCATCCGAGGGTGTCGCAGATGACGCGCGTGCTGATCAGCGCCGTGATCTCGGCGTTGTCGTAGGGCGGCGAGCACTCGACGACCTCCATCCCGGCGAGCGGGGCGGCATCGGCGATGATCTGGATGAACTTCAGGACCTCGCGTGGCAGGAACCCGCCGGGCTCGGGCCAGCCGGTTCCGGGCACGAACGCGGCGTCGAGGCAGTCGACGTCGAACGAGAGCCAGACCGCGTCGGCGCCGTCCCACGCCACGTCGAGCGCGCGCTGGGCGGCCTCCGCGATGCCCATCTCGACGCAGTCGGTGACCGTCATGACGGTGGTGCCACGTTCCCGCCCGATGGCGACGCCGGGCCGCGGGGCCTGCCATCCGCCGATGCCGATCTGCACGAGGTTCTTGGCCGGGACGTTGGGGATGTCCGTGGCGTGGAACCACGGCGTGGTGTGCATCCGCTCGTCGAGGTCGGTCTCCTGCGTGTCGACGTGGCGGTCGAAGTGGATGATCCCGAGGTTGCCGCCGTTCAGGTGGGGGGCGATGCCGCGGACCGTCGGGTAGCCGATGGAGTGGTCGCCCCCGAGCACCACCGGGAACGCGCCGCTCTCGTAGACATGCGAGACGGCCTTGCTGATCTGGTCGAACGTCTTCTCGATGTTGCCGGGGATGGTGAAGATGTCCCCGAGGTCGGCGATCGTGATCGACTCCCGCAGGTCGACGCCCAGCTCGAAGCTGTACGGGCCGTACAGCGCGGAGATCTTGCGGATGCCCTGCGGCCCGAACCGGGTGCCCGAGCGGTAGGTGGTGCCGCCGTCGAACGGCGCCCCCAGCACGGCCACGTCGTACTCGCCGCAGCGCCGCACGTCCTCGACGTAGGGGGCCTTGAGGAAGGTGTTGATGCCGGCGAAGTGCGGCAGCTCGCCGCGGGAGAACGTCGGGATGCGGCGGTCGACGATCGAGTCGGCGCCCTGCAGCCCCAGCTCCAGGCCGCGGGCGATCTCCGCCTCCCACTTCGTGGTCGGGAGGCCGGCCTCGGCGGCCACGGCGAACGCCGCTTCCGGGCCGTAGTTCGAGTGGATCTCAGGCTTGTCGGGGTGGTAGTGCACGCGTGCTCCTCACGGTCGGGGCACCGGCGGAAGAGCAGCCGGTACCACCAGCTGTCTCCCGGGCTTTTGTCCCGCCGTGGGGGCGGCCGCAACCGCCTGCATCTCTCGGACCAGACCCCCTACCGATCAGGGGCGGAACCCTAGACGCGCCTCACATGCTGTGAGTCGTGAGGAAGTACACCCGCGCGGTGTTGCCGCTGCGCTCCTGCGCGGTAACCCCTTCGTGAACAGGTGAACGTGATGCACGCCACGGATACGGACTGCATCCGTTCTTACCTGTGACGACGCCCGTGGTTCCAAGCTCGGGGCGACGAGATGGCTCGCGAGCCCGGCGGGCTCGGCGGCGTCTCTCCGGTGATCGGTCCCGGGTCAGGGTGGGGTGAGCATCGCCGCGGTCTGGAACTTGCGGCGGTAGTCGCCGGGGGTGATGCCGACGAGGTTGCGGAAGTGATGGCGCAGAAGGGCCGCGGCGCCGAATCCGCAGTGTGCGGCGACCTCGTCGATGCCCAGGTTGGTGTCTTCGAGTAGGCGTTGGGCGAGCTGGATCCGCTGTTGGGTGAGCCAGCGGTGCGGGGTGGTGCCGGTTTCGGCCAGGAAACGGCGACCGAAGCTGCGTTCGGAGGTGCGCGAGCGCGCGGCGAGGTCGGCGACGCTCAGATCGTGATCGAGGTGCTCGAGTGCCCAGCTGAGAGTGGGGGCCAGGGCGAGGTTGGTGCAGGCGGGCACGGGTTGGTCGATGAACTGGCGTTGTCCGCCCTCGCGCTGGGGTGCGACGACCATCAGCCGGGCCAGGATGTTCACCGCGGCGCTGCCGAGCTCCCGGCGCACGAGGTGCAGGCAGGCGTCGATCCCGGCGGCGGCACCGGCGCTGGTGACCAGGTCACCGTCATCGATGAACAGCACGTCGGGGTTGACCAGCGCGGTGGGGTGGCGCGTGCGGAGTTCGTCGACGTTCTTCCAGTGCGAGGTGCAGGGTCGCCCGTCGAGCAGGCCCGCGGCGCCGGCGACGAAGACCCCGGAGCAGATCGTGAGCACGGTGGCGCCGCGGGCCACGGCGGCACGCAGCGCGTCGAGGACCTCCGGCGGATATGTCCGCATGTCGGTGGCCGGGACCGCGACGACATCGGCGCCGACCAGCCCGTCGAGACCCCATGCCGGCACGATCTGCACGCCGCCGGTGGTCCGGACCGGCTCACCGGCGCTCACACCGCAGACGCGAAAATCGACAGGTGGGAGCCCGTCGGCGGTGCGGTCGATGCCGAAGACCTCCGCCAGCATCCCGAACTCGAACACGAACAGCTCGTCGAGGATGAGGACGGCGACGCTACGGAGCATGGGGACATCCTATGGCGGAATGTTGACGAACATCGACGGATCCGCACCTGTGGCGGGATATTGCTCAGCATCACAATTACGCCATGACCCACGACGGTTCACTCCAGATCAGGATCTGTGAACGCTGCTGCGCGCCCATCGTGAGCAGCGAGGGGTTCGTGACCCTGGCCCATATCGCCCAGGCGGGACCCGACGGCGGGATCGAGTGGCGATACGCCTACGTCCACACGCCGGTCGGCGTCCCTGCCGGGTCAGGTCCGGGAGTGCTACCGGGCGGTGTGAAACAAGTCTTGCGACGGTCCTCGAGGCTTTGACGAGGGACATGGCGTAGGGGTGGAGATGATGGCGCTGTAGGGGCGGGCACCGACGGTCCCGGCCCGCGGACCTACCGGCGTAAGGTTGAGGTCACGACCCCACCGAGCGCAATTCCCGGGCAGGGGTCTTTTTTCCTTGTGTGCGCTCATTTTCTGAGGGGTTTCCGTAACCGTGGCCAAGCTCTCCGGACTACTCCGATCCGCCTTCTCCGATCCTGATCTTCGTGCGGTGGTCGACGCTGCGCGTGCTGCCCACACCACCGAGATGCCCGCGCTGCGGATCGAGGGTCCGGCCGCGCTGCGCCCGTTCCTCACCGCTGCGATCGCCGGTACGGACCGCACGGTGCTCGCCGTCACCGCCACCGACCGGGAGGCCGAGGATCTGGGTGCCGCAGCGGCCGACCTGCTCGGTGCCGACGTGGTCGCCGTCCTCCCGTCATGGGAGACGCTGCCGCACGAGCGGCTCTCGCCGCGCCCCGACACCGTCGGTCGTCGGCTGTCGATCTTCCGACGGCTCGCGGACCCGGCCACCGCGCCGCGGGTGGTGATCACCGCCGCCCGCAGCCTGATCCAGCCGATCGCGCCCGGCCTGGGGTGCCTGGATCCGGTGCAGCTGCGCGTCGGGGACACCGCCGACTTCGACAGCCTGCTCTCCCGGCTCGTCGAGCTCGCCTATACGCGCGTCGAGATGGTCACCGCACGCGGAGAGTTCGCCGTCCGCGGCGGCATCGTGGACATCTTCCCGCCCACCGCCGAGCACCCGGTCCGCGTCGAGTTCTGGGGCGACGAGGTCAGCGAGCTGCGCTCGTTCGCCGTCGCCGACCAGCGTTCTGTCGCCGCGGTGCAGGAACTGCTGGCGACGGGCTGCCGGGAGCTGCTGCTCACCGCGCCGGTGCGCGAACGCGCCGCGGTGCTGGCGACGGCCCACGAGAACAACCCCCAGCTCCGCGACCTGCTGGAGCATCTCGCCGAGGGGATCCCGGCCGAGGGGATGGAGTCACTCGTCCCGGTGTTGACGGCCGGCGAGCTGGAGCTGCTCACCGACCTGCTACCCATGGGTTCGCTCGTGCTGCTCGCCGATCCCGAGCGGATCCGGACCCGCTGCCGTGACCTCGTGCGCACGGGCCAGGAGTTCCTGGAGGCGTCCTGGTTCGCCGTGGGGACGGGTGGCGCGGCGCCCATCGACGTCGGTGCGTCGGCCTACCGCGATCTCGCCGATGTGCTCGACCACGCCGCCGCCACCGGCCGCCCGGTGCTCACGCTGAGCCCGCTGCTGTCCGGTCGCGACGACGCGCTGGCCCCGTCCGTGCACGAGGTGGAGTCCTACCGAGGCGACACCGACCGCGCGCTGGTCGACCTGCGTGCGCACGTCATCACCGGTGGCGCCGCGGTGCTCGTCGTCGGCGGCCACGGCACCGCCCAGCGGTCACTGGAGCAGCTGCGCGAGGCCGACGTCCCGGCCACACTTGTCGACGAGCTCACAGAGCTACCGGAGCAGGGCCTGGTCACGGTCACCTGCGGGCGGCTCACCGAGGGCTTCATGGCGGGCATGCTGGTCGTGCTGTCTGAGGCCGACCTCACCGGCAACCGCGCCACGAGCGAGCTGCGCAAGCTGCCGACGCGGCGGCGCAACGCCGTCGATCTGGTCACGCTCAAGCCCGGCGACCACGTCGTGCACTCCCAGCACGGCATCGGCAAGTTCGTCGAGATGAAGGAGCGCACGGTCAGCGGCGCCACCCGCGAGTATCTGGTGCTGGAGTACGCGAGCTCCAAGCGCGGCCAGCCCGCGGACCGTCTGTTCGTCCCCACCGACGCCCTCGACGAGATCAGCCGTTACGTCGGGGGCGAGGTCCCCACGCTCAACAAGCTCGGCGGCGGCGACTGGGCCAAGACCAAGGGCCGCGCACGCAAGGCCGTCCGGCAGATCGCGGCCCAGCTCGTCCAGCTCTACGCCGCCCGGCAGTCCGCGCCAGGGCACGCGTTCGGCGCCGACACACCGTGGCAACGTGAGATGGAGGATGCCTTCCCGTTCACCGAGACCCCTGACCAGCTCGCCGCGATCGACGAGGTCAAGCGCGACATGGAACGGGCGGTCCCGATGGACCGGGTGATCTCCGGCGACGTCGGCTTCGGCAAGACCGAGATCGCGGTGCGGGCGGCGTTCAAGGCGGTGCAGGACGGCAAGCAGGTGGCGGTGCTCGTGCCCACCACGCTGCTGGTGACCCAGCACCTCTCGACGTTCAGCGAGCGGATGAGCGGCTTCCCGGTCGTCGTCAAGGGCTTGAGCCGGTTCCAGAGCGACAAGGAAGCCAAGGAGGTCGCCGCGGGTCTGGCCGACGGCCAGGTCGACATCGTGGTCGGC
>JBKJPD010000276.1:0-4495 GCA_046595345.1 Pseudonocardia sp. | reverse complement strand
ACGAGCTTTGACCGAGCTGGTTCGGACAAGTGATCGGTCGTATGTAAACCGTCAGCCGTGACACGTTTTGTGACGGGCGGGTTCAACCGGTGTGCGCAAGGAGCTCGGCGAGCCGCTCGGATGGTTTCATGTAGCCAAGTGTCTTGCGTGGGCGGTTGTTCAAGCTGCGTGCGTATCGGGCGAGGTCGTCCGCGGTATGCACCGTCAGGTCCGTTCCCTCGGGCATGTACTGACGCAGGAGACCGTTCATGTTCTCGTTCGAGCCGCGCTGCCACGGCTTGTGAGGGTCACAGAAGTAGACCTGGATGCCGGTGGAAATCGTGAACTGAGCGTGGCGGGCCATCTCCTTGCCTTGGTCCCAGGTGATGCTGCGACGAAGCTCCGTCGGCAGTGTGCTGATGGCATGCCGCATGGCGCGTTCCAGGCCGGAGGCATTGCGCCCGTCGGGAAGGTGCAGCAACAGCACGTAGCGCGTGCTCCGCTCGACCAAGGTTCCGACCGCGGAACGACAGTCCCCGCCGATGATCAGGTCACCCTCCCAGTGTCCAGGAACGGCGCGGTCATCCACTTCGGGTGGCCGCTCGCTGATCATGACCATGTCGCGGAGTTGTCCTGTATTCCCCGGGCGTCGACGTGCACGCCGTTTGATCCGTCCGGTGCGCAGGCATCGAGCCAGCTCGCGGCGTAGTTCGCCGCGGCCCTGAACGAACAAGGCCTGATAGATCGTTTCGTGGCTCACGTGCATCATCGGATCGTCGGCGAACTCCATCCGCAACCGGCCGGCGATCTCTTGGGGCGACCACCACTCTTGCAACCACCGCGTGACCTGGGCGGCGAGTCGCACACAGCTCAGCCTCGGTGTCTTGGGACGACGAGCGCGGTCCCGAGCGTGTTGGTGCGCACGCCAGGCGCGGTAGTCATGTCGGCCGCCATTACCGGCCACCTCCCGCGAGACGGTCGAGACGGCTCTGCCGAGCCTGGCCGCGATGGCGGTGAAGGAGTCTCCGTCGCGCAGGCCGAGGCTGATCTCCTCCCGGTCGGCCAACGTCAGCCGACCAGGGCCGGGCAGCCACGACTCCGATCGCACGGGCCGCTTTGACTCGCGGCGCACGACCGCCCGGACGATCTCATGGGAGCAGCTGACCTGCCGGCCGATCTCCCGTAGCGACAGGCCCCTCGCGTGCAGCCGTCGGGCCAGCTGCCGCTGCTCCATCGTCAGATGGGCGGTCATCAGCATCTCCTTTTAGATCAACGACATTCTCGCTGACCCGCCAAAGATCGTTTGCGCTGACCGGTTGAACCCGCCCGTGCACCGATATACCGGGTGTTGACGGCGAACCAGACGAGGGGATTACTCGTAATGCGTCGTTCAAGTCTTGCTCGTGCCCCGCCCCGTGGCGCAGCATGATCACGATGACCGCGTCCCGCGGGAGGTACCTGTGCGGGAAACTTCACCGATCGGGTCTTGCGGGACGCCTCCGCTGGAGCACCACCACCGACCTGCGGCGTTCCCGTAGTGGGTTCCCCTCCCGACACGGCCTGGGCGTCCCGCTTCACAGTTGCGGCTTCCCTCGTGGTTCAGCCCTCACCTGGCTCTGCGACTAGGGCTACGGCTCGCGTCCACGCGCCGCTGCCGCCCTCGACCTTGATTGGGAACGCGAGGATGGTGGCCCCGGTCGCCGGCACCGCCGTGAGGTTAGCCAGCTTCTCGATTTGCAGGTAGGGCTGCTCGATGCCGGCGAAGTGCGCGGGCCACAGCGCCGCCGGATCGCGCCGCTGCTGCCACTCCTCCCCGATCAGCGGGTACGGCCGGTCCAAGCTCCACGCGTCGGTACCGATGGTCCGCACGCCCCGCTCGAACAAGGCCAGCACCGCTTCACGTCCCAGACCGCACCCGGTCTCCCAGAAACTCTCATCACCCCACAGCCGCTCCGCGCCGGTGTAGAACGCCACCACAGCGCCCGCCTGCACATCAGGTGCGATGGCGGCAAGGCGCTCGACGACCTCCCCTCGGCCGATCAGGTGCCCGGTGGGCAGGTCCGACACGTCCACCACCACCAGCTCTCCGACGCACCACGACAGCGGCACCTGGTCGATGGTGGCGGCAGGCGCACCGCCCGCTGTCGGCGCGAAGTGCCACGGCGCGTCCACATGGGTACCCGCGTGCGTGGACAGCCGGTGCAGCAGCTCACCAGCGAAACCCCTTTCGCCTGGCAGAGCCGCGCGTGGGATGCCGAACATGCCCTCCCACAGCTCGGCGCCGTCCTCGTGCGTCTGCGCCTGCAGCACTGGGGGGGCCGGCTCGCTTGGCGACGGTCCCAGAGGGTGTGTCAGGTCGACAAGGCGAACACGGTGGCCCAACAGAGAGATCAGCTCTTCCACCGGATCATCGTCTCAGCCCGACGCCCGCCACGGGTGTCCGCTGCTCGAGGTCCTGGCTCCGCCACCAGCCCTGGCTGAGTCAGGTCATCACGCGTTCTTTTCGGCGGATCGTCAGTGAAACGGGCGTCCCGCCAGCCGTTCGGCTATCGAGACGCCGGACTACGCCCGGGCGAGTCTACAAAACCGCTTTGCCTGCGCCGGAGGGAGTTCGGCACCGGAATCGTGATCGGGGGTGGCACGATGTGCCGATGATGGATGCGGCCGACCCGTCGACGCCCGGAGAACCGGAGGATCCCGTCCGGCGCCGGTCCGGTCGGGGAGACCGCAAGGCCAGACGTGACATGGGTCGTGCTGCCAGGGAAAAGGTCGCCCGCCGCGATCTCGGTTGGTGGTCGTCGCCGGATCGCGGACACGATCCGCTCGAAACGGTGCTGGCGCAGAACGAGACGCGCCGCCCGGAGGTGGTCCCCATCCGACACGGCCGCATGGCCGCCTCGCCGTGGAACTATTACCGCGGCGCGGCTGCCGTCGCTGCTGCCGACCTCGGGTCACGACCCCACACGGGGCTGACGGTCCAGCTGTGCGGGGACGCCCACATCCTCAACTTCGGGCTGTGGGCGACACCGGAGAGAAGCCTCGCCTTCGACCTGCGGGACTTCGACGAGACGCTGCCGGGGCCTTTCGAATGGGACCTGTCCAGGCTGGTCGCCAGCATCGTCGTGTTGGCCAGGGAACATGGGGTCCGTCCGGGAGCGGCGCAGCGCGCAGTCCAGGCCTGCGTGCGGTCCTACCGGGACCGCATGCGCGGCTATACCGGTGCCGGACTCCTGGACATCTGGTACGACATGGTGAGGGTCGACCACTTCCTGGGAGTGTTCTCCGGCGCCGACCGCCGGTTGGCCGCCTCGCACATCGCCCGGCAATCGGTGGCGCGGACCAGTGTGGGCGCTGCGCGCAAACTGACCGAGATCATCGACGGGAGGGTCCGCATCACCGACGATCCGCCTCTTCGGGAGCACTTCACCGACGATGTGGCCTCGACCGTCTACACGGCCTACCGGGAGTCGTTGCAGGAGGATCGACGCCACCTGCTGGACCGCTTCACGGCGGTGGACGCCGTCCGTCAGGTGGTCGGCGTCGGTAGCGTCGGAATGCGGGTGTTCCTCCTCCTGCTGACCGGCGCGGATCCGTCCGATCCACTGTTTCTACAGATCAAACAGGCCGGCCCGTCCGTCTACGAGCCCTACGCCGGGGCCAGCGCCCACCCCAATCACGGGCAGCGGGTGGTCGTCGGCAAGAGGCTGATCCAGAGTGCGACCGACATCTTCGTCGGCTGGACGTCGGCCGGAGGCAACGACTACTACGTGCGTCAGTTCCGCGACCAGAAGATCATCGCCGACGGCGAGATGGTCGCGCCCCGTCTCGTCGAATTCGCTACCGCCTGCGGTGCGGTGCTGTCCCGCTCCCACGCTCGGACCGGGGACCCGGTCGCGATCGACGCCTATATCGGCAATGGCCGTCAGTTCGACGAGGCGATGGTCGAGTTCGCGTTCGCCTACGCAGACCAGACGGGTCGCGATCACGCACAACTGGACGAGGCCGTTCGGTCCGGCGTCGTTCCCAGCGCACCCGGCTGGTAGAGGCCGCCCCCGTGAGCAGTCCTACGCCGATGTCACCGCACTGCAACCGGTTGCCCGCAGCCGATTTTTGACTCGCAGGGGACTGCTCAGCATCGGCGAGCTGGAGCGCCTAGGCCGACAACTGTGCATTTACCTCGCGCTGTGAGTCCCGCTGAGGGATGGCGGATTCAAGCGGTCGTCGCAACGTTGTGGGGTTGAGCGTTGCAGAGCGCGGCGTTCATGGCGTGGGCAGGGGTTCTCCAGCCGAGGGTCTTGCGTGGACGGGCGTTGAGTTCGGTGGCGACCTCGAGCAGCCGTTCGGGGGGGTGCACGGACAGGTCGGTGCCTTTCGGGAAGTACTGGCGGAGCAGCCCGTTGGTGTTCTCGTTGCTGCCGCGCTGCCAGGGCGAGTGCGGATCGCAGAAGTAGATCGCCATCTGCGCGGCCAGGGTGATGTCGCGATGCCGAGCCAGCTCGGTGCCCTGGTCCCAGGC
>JBKJPD010000264.1:0-3141 GCA_046595345.1 Pseudonocardia sp. | reverse complement strand
CCCAGCGGTGGCTCCCCCGCCAGCAGCGCCCGGTGCACGTCGTCAGAGACCCTCCCCCGTCGGGCGTCGTCGGCGAGGTCGTCGAGCATCCAGCCGACGTCCTCGCCGCGGTACTGGCGGCGGCGCATCACGGTGGGGGCGAGCCGGTCCAGCACCGCCCCGGTACTGGCCCTGGTCCACCGGTCGGCCTCCCCGGCGACGACGATCGTGTCGGCGCACTCCACCTGACCCACCGCGATCTGGGCCACGGTCCGCTCGTCGCCGGGGCCGAAGGCCAGGCCCCGGGCGGCCACGGACCCGGCACCGGTCGCGTCGGCGAACCACGTCTCCTCGTCGACCACGGTGAGCACGCCGCGCATGTCGAAACGCTCGGCCACCGTCGCGCCGTCGACGGGAGTGTGATGGAGCTCCCGGCAGATCGGGGCGGGTTCCAGGGCCGGGTCGAGCGGCACCACGACCCGGGTGATCCCGGGCTGCCCCGCGAGGCGTGCCAGCGTCGTCAGCAGATCGGTCGTCACGACCTCCGACACCGCGGCCGGTGACACCTCCAGCGACGTGACGCGCTCCTCGCCACCCAGCCGCAGCCACCGCGTGACCAGACCGGACCGGGCCGATCTCAGGTCATGGGCCACCCCGGCCGTATCGGGCCACCGGAGCATCACCCGGGTGATGTTCTCGACGGCGGCCGCGTTCAGCCCCGTCACCAGCACGAGCTCGACGCGCGCCACACATCTCCATCCGACTATTTGAAAACAATTGTCAGTAAGAGTTGACTGTACCCGTGCCCGGACCCCTGGACGGAATCCTCGGCGCCGTGACGGTGCAGCGGCTGACCTGCCCCGAACCCGGCTGCCCGCCGATCGAGACCGTCATCGCCGTGCTCGGCACTCCCCCGCGGCGCTGGACCGTCCACCGCCCGCTGACCGAGATCGACGACGAGCTCGTCACCGGGCTGCTCACCCACGACCCCCAGGGAGACCCCATGACAGATGACCGCATCCCCGTCACCGTCCTCACCGGATTCCTCGGCTCCGGCAAGACCACGCTGCTCAACCGCATCCTCACCGAGCAGCACGGCCGACGGATCGCCGTCATCGAGAACGAGTTCGGCGAGGTCGGCGTCGACGATGCCCTGGTGCTCAACGCCGAGGAGGAGGTGTTCGAGATGAACAACGGCTGCATCTGCTGCACCGTGCGCGGCGACCTCATCCGCATCCTCGGCGCCCTGCTGCGCCGCAAGGACCGCTTCGACGCCATCCTCATCGAAACCACCGGCCTCGCCGACCCGGCACCGGTCGCCCAGACCTTCTTCATGGACGACGTCCTCAAGGCCCAGTTGCGCCTCGACGCGATCGTCACCGTCGTCGACGCCAAGCACGTGCTCGCCCACCTCGACGAGCAGAAGCCCGACGGCGTGGAGAACGAGGCGGTCGAGCAGATCGCGTTCGCCGACCGGGTGGTGCTCAACAAGCGTGATCTCGTCGACGCCGAGCAGATCGCCGCGGTGACGCACCGCATCCGACGGATCAACGGGGCGGTGGCCGTGCTGCCCGCGGTGCGCTGCGACGTCGACCTCGCCCAGGTCCTCGACGTGCACGCGTTCGATCTCGACCAGGTGCTCGCGGCCGAGCCGGAGTTCCTCGATCCCGCCGCCGAGCACCAGCACGACGAGTCCGTCACCAGCGTCGGCATCGACGTCGAGGGCACCGTGGAGATCCCGAAGCTCAACGAGTGGCTCGGCGAGCTGCTCGCAACCCGCGGCCCGGACCTGTTCCGCAGCAAGGGCGTACTCAACCTCGCCGGCGACGAGCCGCGCTACGTGTTCCAGGGCGTGCACATGCTGCACGACGGCGAGATGGGCACACCGTGGCGGGCCGGCGAGTCCCGGCGCAACCGGATGATCTTCATCGGCCGTAACCTCGACCGCGAGGAGCTCGAGTCGAGCTTCCGCGCCTGTCTGACCCCGGTGCCCGCCGGTGTGACAGCGCCGTGAGCGCCGCGGTCCGGGACACACTGTGGGAGCTCGACCTCGGCGAGCCCGTGGTCGCGGTCGAGGTGCTCCCCCGCGCGGTCGTCCTCGGCGGTTCGGAGGGGACCCTCGTGGTGGCCGACGCCGACGGGCGGGAACGGCTGCGGTGCCACATCGACGACTTCCTGCTCGCCACGGCCGTGAGCCCGGACGGCAGCCGACTCGCCGTCGGCGGCGGGGAACGGCTCGTGATCATCGATCTCGCCGACGGCACCGTCGTGACCGAGACCCCGAGCCGCTGGTGCTCGTCGCTGGCCTGGGCCGCGCACTCCCGAGACCTCGCCGCCGGCGACGGGCGGGTGGTCCGCATCCACACCCGCGACGGCGAACCCCGCTGGGCCTCCGCGCCGCTGCCCAGCACCGTCGCCGGGCTGGCCTGGATGCGCAGCGACGGTCGCCGCATCGCCGCGGCCGCCTACCAGGGCGTCACGATCCTGGAGCCCGCCACCGACCGGACCGTCGAGCACCTGGCCGCGCCCGGGGCCATCGCCGGGCTGGCCGTGGCCCCCAACGGGCGGTGGGTGGTCGGCGGCAGCCAGGACGCCACGCTGCACGGCTGGAAGGTCCCGGGAGGTGACGACTTCCAGATGCGCGGGTTCCCCACCACGGTCTCCCGCCTGGCGTTCGAGCCGTCGGGCCGCTGGATGGCGTGCGACGGCGGCGACACGATCGCGCTGTGGGACTTCTCCGGCAACGGCCCCACCGGCCGCGAGGCCCTGCTGGCCCACGGCCATCCCGGCGGCGTCACCGCGCTGGAATGGGCACCGACCGACGGCGCCACGCGCGTCCTGGTCTCCGGCGACGACGCCGGCGTGCTCGCGCTGTGGCGGATCGGGCCCGGCCAGCGGCCGGGAGACCGCATCGGCCCCTCGTGGACGGTGAGCACCGGCAACCACGTGGGGGCGATCGCCGCCACCCGCGAGCGGATCGTCTCGGGACACCGCTCGGGCGCGGTGCTGTGCCAGGGTGCGGCGTGAGCTCACCACGGGTCCGACGTCACCACCCGTGGTGGACGGCGGGCACCGACCCCCGCCTCAACCCACGTGACCCAGGTTGGGCGTGATCGGCGGGGACGACGGGGTCATCGACCCGGAGTGGCCGTCGTCGGCGGT
>JBKJPD010000188.1:0-9896 GCA_046595345.1 Pseudonocardia sp. | reverse complement strand
TCGCGGTTCTCGGCCGGAACCGTGAGATGGCCGACCAGCTCGGCGTGTCCGTGCGCGGCGCGGTGGGCACCCTGCGCCGGCTCATGGTCGACATCTACCCTCCGGACCTGCGCGGCTCCGGACTGGCCGCCGCGCTGACCGGGCTCGCAGAGCCGCTGCGAGCGGCCGGAATGTGCGTACAGATCGACATCGAGCCACTCCCGACGCTGGATTCCGAGGTCGCGGCCACCCTCTACCGGACGGCCCGGGAGGCGCTCACGAACGTACTCAAACATTCGCAGGCCACCGAGGTCCAGGTGCGGCTCGCGCCGGACGACACCGGCCGGATCCTGCTGCGGGTGCACGACAACGGGATCGGCCCGCCATCGCAGGTGCTCGGGCGCCGCGCCGACGGCCATATGGGCCTGCAGATGCTGGTGGACCGGCTCGCCGAGCTCGGTGGCGAGCTGACGGTCACGCCGGGGCCGTCGGGCGGGACCGTCGCCGAGGCCCTCGTCCCGCCGGTGACCACAGGGTCGTAGGCGTACCGGGACACCCTCGATCCGGGGCGCCACGCTCTGGGCGCCCCCGAATTCGGGGGGGACGCCGCTCCCCCACCGACGGCTCCCGAAAGGCCCCATCGAGCAACAAAATGGGCATCGAGACCCCGACAAGGACGACGATGCCCCAACCATCCTGCAGCCATCCCCTTTACCTCGGCCGGCGACGTCGCCCCCGATCGGGACGGGTCAGCACGCAGGCTGCTGTGGCGGTCACCCGGATCCCGGGGCTCACCGACGGCTTCATCGGGCCGGTCCAGCCGCCCCCGGTGACTCCCACGACTGCGACATCCGAGCCGACAGGACCACAGCCATGACCGCACCGGGCATCAACCGCCGCGACCTCATCAAGATCTCCGTGCTCGGTGCCGCCGCACTCGCGCTCCCGCTCGAGCGCGTGGTCCGCGCGAAGTCGATCTCGCGGATCCCCCGGGACAAGCTGCCGAAGCCGTTCACCGTGCCGTTCACGACGCCGCCGGTGCTCACGCCGGTGTACTCCGACGCCACCACCGACTTCTACCAGATCACCCAGGCGGCGACCGTGCTGCAGATCCTGCCCGGCTACCAGACGCCGGTGTTCGCCTACAACGGGACGGTGCCGGGCCCGACCATCAAGGCGGTGAAGGGCCGGGAGACCGTGGTGCGGCAGATCAACAGGCTGCCCGACACCCACCCGACCCGCGGCTACGTCCCGTGGACCTCGACACACCTGCACGGGTCGTGCTCGCGGCCGGAGTACGACGGCTACGCCAGTGACATCACCCGCCCCGGCCAGTGGAAGGACTACCGCTACCCGAACATCCAGGTCGGGCGCACGCTCTGGTATCACGACCACGGTCTCGGGCACACCGCCGAGAACGTCTACCACGGGCTTGCCGGCCAGTACCACCTGACCGACCCGCTGGAGGCGTCGCTCCCGATCCCCAAGGGCGCCTACGACGTCCCGCTCGTCATCAGCGATGCCATGTTCGCGGCCGACGGATCGCTCCTCTACGACGACAACTCCCACTCGGGGCTGTGGGGTGATGTGATCCTGGTGAACGGCCGCCCGTGGCCGCTGATGAAGGTCGCGAAGCGCAAGTACCGGTTCCGGATCCTCAACGCGTCGATCTCGCGGGGCTACCGTCTCAGCCTGTCGACCGGGCGGCCGATGACCGTGATCGGCACCGACGGCGGGCTGATGACCGCACCCCAGCAGGTCAGGCAGCTCCGGCAGGGCATGGCCGAGCGCTACGAGGTGGTCATCGACTTCGCGCAGTACGCCACCGGGCAGCGCGTCGAGCTGCGCAACCTCGGGGTGCCGAACGCGGTCGACTACGACAACACCAACAAGGTGATGGCGTTCCAGGTCACCGACGACGTGTTCGATCCCGCGAACAACGAGGTGCCCTCGACGCTCAACCCGGGCAACTCGGTGATGGCACTCACCCCGGCCATGTCCACGAAGACGCGCAAGTTCCGGGTGAAGAAGGAAGGCGAGATCTGGACGATCGCCGACCAGACCTGGAAGGACATCGTCGACTCCGGCTACACCAAGGTATTCGCCGACCCGGCCTACGACGCCGTGGAGATCTGGGAGATCGAGAACAGCTCCGGCGGCTGGTTCCATCCGGTGCACATCCACCTGGTCGACTTCCAGATCCTCTCCCGCAACGGGAAACCGCCGCGGCCCGAGGAGCGCGGGCCCAAGGACGTCGTCTACGTCGGCGAGGGCGAGACGGTGCGACTGATCATGCGATTCGAGTACCAGACAGGTCGCTTCATGATGCACTGCCACAACCTGCCGCACGAGGACCACGACATGATGACCCAGTTCCGGGTGGGGTCCGACGCCCCCGACCGCGACCCGATCCTCGCGGCACCCGCCAAGTGGCTGCCCGCCCCGTCGCTGTGAGTACGCCGGTGCGCGACCCCCACGCCGAACAGCCCGCCGCCGCTCGCATCGATGGGCGCTGGGCCGGCACGGCCGTGCTCGGGCTGATACTGGCCGGGGTCGGCCACGTCCTCGCGGCGCTCGACCACCTGAGCCACGACGTGCGGTTCGCCGTGTTCTTCCTGGCCGTCGGCCTCGGCCAGCTCGTCGTCGGTTCGGGAATGCGTCGGAGTGCCCGCACACCGACGGTCAGCGCGACGCTCGCCGTCACCGTCAGCCTGCTGCTGCTCTATCTCGTCAGCCGCACCGTCGCGCTGGAGCTGGGACCGCACGGGGACCGCCCGGAGTCCGCCGACGTACTGGGTACCGCGGTGGTGATCGCTGAGCTGGCCGCGCTCGTCGCGCTGCCTGCCCTGCTCCCGGCGCGGGCCCGCCGAATCGCGGTGAACGCGATCCTCGCGGTCGGGGTGGCGGTGTGGGTGTCGTGGATCACCGGGATCACCGGCTGAACGCCGAGCGCAGGATCACGCCACTACGGGTCGTCGCCGCGGGCGCCGCCGTACTGATCGTGCTGTTCGTCGCCGGTTTGTTGCCCGTGGAGGCCGTGCGGGTGAGCTCGGACAGCATGGCACCCACGGTGCGCAACGGTGACCAGTTGCTGGTCGAGCACTCCCCGGCAGACCTGCGCCGGGGAGACCTGGTCGTCATCGACGACCCGGACGGCTCCGGCCTACTGGTGAAACGCCTGATCGGACTCGGCGGGGACCGGTTCGCGATCGAGGACGGCGTGGTCGTGGTCAACGGCGCCGCTCTCGTCGAGCCCTACACGGACCGGACCCGCATCGACGGCGTGTACGTCGGCCCGCTCACCGTTGCGCCGGGGCAGCTCTACGTGCTCGGCGACAACCGCGGTGAGTCGGTGGACTCACGGGACTTCGGGCCCGTCCCGGACACGACGGTGATCGGCCGCGTCACGATCCGGCTATGGCCCGCGACGGGCGGGCTGTGACAGCAACAGGCAGGATCTCCTCCCGTGACGGATTTCGAGGTGTGGGCACCGCAGCGGGAGCGGGTGCGGGTGCTGGTCGACGGGACCCCACAGGACATGACCCGGGACGACGGCGGCGGCTGGTGGCGGGCAGCGGCAGCCGACGCCGGGCCCGGCACGGCGTACGCCTTCCTGCTCGACGACGACGAGACACCGCTGCCCGATCCCCGGTCACGACGGCAGCCGTCCGGGGTACACGGCGCGTCGCAGGTCTATGACGGCGGCGGCTTCGCCTGGACCGACCAGGCATGGACCGGCCGGCAACTGCCGGGCAGCGTGCTCTACGAGCTGCACATCGGAACGTTCACCCCGGCCGGCACGTTCGACGCCGCGGTAGAACGGCTCGACCACGTCGCGGAGTTGGGTGTCGACCTGGTCGAGGTGCTCCCCGTCAACGCCGTCGACGGCCCGCGCAACTGGGGCTACGACGGTGTCGGCTGGTACGCGGTCACCGAGAACTACGGAGGACCGGACGGGTTCAAGCGCTTCGTCGACGCCTGCCACGCCCGTGGCATGGGTGTGGTCCTCGACGTCGTCTACAACCACCTCGGCCCGTCGGGGGCCTATCTCGACCGGTTCGGGCCGTACTTCTCGGGTGCCAACAGATGGGGCCCGTCGGTCAACCTCGACAAGGCCTACTCCGAACCGGTACGCCGCTACGTGATCGACAACGCGCTCATGTGGCTGCGCGACTTCCACGTCGACGGGCTGCGCCTCGATGCCGTCCACGCCCTGCATGACGAGCAGGCCACGCATGTGCTGGAGCAGCTCGCCGTCGAGGTGGAAGCGCTGTCCACACACGTCGGGCGGCCGCTGTCGCTCATCGCGGAGTCCGACCTCAATGACGCCGCACTCGTCACGACCCGTGAGGGCGGCGGCTACGGGTTGCACGCTCAGTGGTGCGACGACATCCACCACAGCCTGCACAGCGCCCTCACGGGCGAGGCGCAGGGCTACTACGCCGACTTCGCCGCGGCCGGGCTCACCGGTCTCGCGCACGTGTTCTGCCGGGCGTTCCTGCACGAGGGCACCTGGTCGAGCTTCCGGCAGCGCAACCACGGCGCGCCCGTCGACACCCGGCGCATACCTGGTCACCGGTTCCTCGTCTACCTGCAGAACCACGACCAGATCGGCAACCGCGCCACCGGCGACCGGCTCACCCAGACCCTGTCCCCCGGGCTGCTGGCCTGCGGTGCGGCACTGGTGTTCGGCTCACCCTTCACCCCGATGCTGTTCATGGGCGAGGAATGGGGCGCCCGCACCCCGTGGCAGTACTTCTCCCACTTTCCCGACCCGCGCCTGCGCGAGGCCGTGCGGATGGGGCGGATGGCGGAGTTCGTCGATCACGGCTGGGGGAACACCGACGTGCCGGACCCCAACGCCGATTCCACGTTCCTGGACTCGAAGCTCGACTGGGACGAGCCTGCCCAGGAGCCGCACGCCACCCTGCTGCAGGTCCATCGCGAGCTCATCGCGCTGCGCCGGGCGTGGCCGGACCTGTCGGATCCCTGGCTGGAGAACGTCGAGGTCGACATCGACGAGCAGGCCCGCACGATCGTCCTGCACCGTGGGCGGCTGCGGGTGGTCTGCAATCTGGGCCCGAACGCGGTGACGCTCACCATGGGCGCCCCCGTCGCCCGGATCCTGCTGGCGTCCGAGCCGGTGCAGTGCGACGGGGACGCGCTGACGCTGCCCGGGGAGTCGTTCGCGATCGTGTCCCCGATCGTGTCCCCGCACTGATCGGTGGGCCGGGTTGGGCCGGACATGCCGGCGCGGCCCGCGCCGGGAGGGTGGGCTCCCGGCGCGGGCCGCAACGATGGGCTCAGCAGGTGCCGGTCACCCGGAGCACCGGGCACGGGCCCCCCGATGCCGGCGGGGCGAGCACGCGCTGCAGACCCCACATGCCCTGCTGCGTGAACGGCCGACGCTGGTCGCCGTAGAAGAAGTCACCGACGGCGTGCTGGAAACCACCGGCGCCCCCGTTGATCCACGCGTCGAACGCCTCCCACGGTCCGAGACCCTGGGCGCTCACCCATTTGGAGTTGGTCACCCGCTCGTCCTGCGGCCAGCTCAGCCCGCCCAGGCCGAACACATGGGCGTTCTCGCTGCCCGGCGCCTCCAGGACGTGTACGACCACCGGGTCACCGGCGTAGGAGGTGAACAGCGGGACCGGTCCGGGGTTGCGGAACGAGTTCGGCCCGTCACCGGGTGGCGCCTCCTGATAGTTGATCAGCGACTTGCCTGGCTCGGCGTTGCTCGGGTAGGGCATGAAGTCCTGACCCAACCGCACATCGTCGTCGGCCAGGATCGCGGTGAAGTCGCGGTAGTCGGCCGGCGTGCCGTTCGGTGGGCTGGGGACGTGCACCAGCACCTGGGTGCCGATGTCGGGCCGGCTGGCACGAGGCGCCAGCGAGGTGAACGTGGCCCCCGCAGGGGCCACCACCACTGCCCCGTACAGCCCGGCCTTGAGCTCCTGCGAACCCGCCAGGTCGGCGATCGTCGCGGTGCCCAGCCGATCACTGGGCACGTAGTACCGGTAGGTACCGGTGCCGCCCGGGGCGACGTTCTGCTCCGGGGCGAAGCCGATGTCGACCCCTCCCGACGCGGCCGTCCGGTCCAGCTTGGCGGCCGAGAAGCTCACCGGCACGTCCCGCTGGTTGCGAACCGTCACCGTGACGCAGTCGCCGGAGGCCACGTGCAGCACGAGCGGTTCGGCGGTCTTGATCCGCCGCTTGACCGCATCGACGTCGGCGGTCGGGATGAACGCCGTAGCGCCACCCTTGAAGGTTCCGCGGGCGTCGGCGGCCGTCACGTCGAAGGCCCGGGATGGGGCGGTCGACGGGCACGGCGTGGCGGCGGCCCCGGCCGGGGTGGGCGGCGGTGGCGCTGCCCCGGTTGGGCGCGGCAGCGTGTACGGGTCAGCCGGTGTGACCACACCGGGCAGCGGTTGGAGGTCGGGCACCGTGCCGGGCAACACCCGGACGACTCCCCAGGCCCCCTGCTGTATCCGCTGCTGGCCCCCGTTGGCGTACAGGTAGTCACCCGGGGACATCCGCATGTCGGGCTGGCTGGACGTCTGCTCGCCGTTGAAGATCAGCGTGAACCTCTCGCTGACGCCGTAGTGGATGGTGTCGATGATGGTGCCGTGTGGCTGTCCGCCCTCCTTGTAGCGCGGTTCGAGCAACGTCTTCCCGCCCTGCAGGTGCAGGGTGTCGAGCGACGGACCGACGTTGATCGTGCGCACCACCAGCGGATCGTCGGGATACAGGCGCGGTAGCGGCGTGCGCGGATCGCCGTAGGTGTAGGAGCTGAACTGGTGGGCGCCATCGGTCCGGGCGGCGCCCGGGGGCGCCAGCGGATCCGGGCCCAACGGGTTGGCTCGCAGGTTCAGCGTCGAGTATCCGTCCTTGTCGTTGTCGTCGATCGTCCACAGTGCCAGTTCGCGGAAGCTGCCGTCCACGATGCCCGGCGCGACCGGGTTGTTGGTGCGGATGTCGACGAGCGTGCCCGAGTCCACCTGCGCCCCGGTGACCGGATCGTGGTACGTCGACCCCTTCGGCTCGACGATCAGCTGGCCGACCAGGCCGTGACCCCAGCCGTGGATGCCGTCGACGTGGTCGTGCCAGAAGATGTTGTCGAGCACCACGTCGGGATACCAGCGGTACTGGATGAACTCGTTGCCCGCCCACTCGCCGGAGGTGTGGGCGTTGCGCAGCGGCGCCTTCAAGGTGATGGTCTTCGCGACGGTGTTCACCGACGCCACCTGCACGATGTCGATGCCCTCGGTGCCCTCGCCCACCGCGAGGAACGGCTCGGTGGCCTTCCCGTTGGCGTCGCGGCCGACGAACTTGGTGACGTCGGTCAGCGCGATCGTGGTGGCGCCTGCCGGGACGGCTGCGGTGATCTTCGGGTCGTAGTCCTGGTAAGGCCGCACCGAGTGCTCGAACGCGAACCCGGCGCTCACCCCGTCGCTGCCCTGCGGGTCGAACTGCACGTGGTGGATGTGCATCGTGGTCTTGGAGACCCCGTCGAAGGCGTCGGCGTCGGGGATCTCGTTGGTCAGCGTGACAGCGATGCAGTCGCCCTGGTTGGCCCGGATGGCCAGCGGATCGGACGGTTTGATGTTCGCGTAGACGTCCTTCTTGTCGTGGGCCAGCACGAATATCTTGCCCTCGGGATCGACGAACGTCGGCGTGCGCTGGATCGGTTTCGCGATCGCGACCACGTTGAACGTGCGCAGGTCACGGTTCCGCGGACAGAGCCCGTCGCTGCGGTTGGCCCACGGATCGGCCGGGTTCGCCGCAGCCTGGTCGGCGTTCGGGCCCAACCACGGTGTCCCGGAGTGCCCGGACGGGGTGAACGGCGGGCGCTTCCCGATCTGGGTGCGGAACAGCGGGTAGGCCGGCCGCCCGTCCGTCGGGTCGAAGAGGATCTTGGGCCGGTGGTCCTCCAGCACCCCGCCGTACGCGGTGTCGACCGCGAGCAGGTTCGGCTCGCCCGGCACCACCTTGGCCGAGTCCGGGTAGGACCTCGGGTCCGCGGGCGCGCCCAGGTAGAGCTGGGGGTTCGCGGTAGCCGTCTTGTAGTTCCAGACCGTCGGATCCTGGCCGTTGCTCGGGATGCCCGAGGGCGGCAGCTGCGGCCGGATCCAGGCGTCCAGGTTCGCCGCGGTGATCGTCAGGCCGTTGAAGGTCTTGCCGATCAGCCCGGCGGAGTCGACCGGCACGGGCGTTGACGCCCGGTTCGGCAGCTGCACGAGATCGGGCTGTCGGGTGTCGAAGACCCGCCAGAAGCTCCACATGCCCGACACGTAGTGCTTGGCGATGTGGCAGTGGAACAGGAAGTCGCCCGCGGCCTGCTGCACGCCGCCCGCGCCGCCCTCCATCTCCAGGTTGTAGGACTCGCCGGGGCCGATCGACTGGGAGTCGAGCCGCTGCGACGGCGACAGCGTGGTCGCCGGGTCCTTGCGCAGGCCCGTGTCGGCGTAGTTGTAGGTCGTATCGGCCACCGGGTTGTAGCGCCAGCGGTCACCGCCGCCGTGCAGGTGGTAGATGTGGAACTTCTCCCCGCCCGCGTGCAGCAGCCGGATCTTGGTCGGGTCGGCGAGATACCCGCGCATCATCGGGGTGGCCGGGTCACCGAAGGTGTAGGAGCTGTAGGCATGCGACTTCTCGCCCGGGAAGTCCAGCAGCCGGTTGCGGAAGGGTTCGGAGCGGTAGTTCAGCGCGAACGCGCCAGGCCGGTAGCTGCCGGTGGTGTCGTCCACCTGAGGCAGGTCGGACCCGTTCTTGTCCTTGATCGGCTCGTTGTCGTTGCCGATCTCGTGGTGGGCGAGCACGTTCTCGCGGAACGCGGCATTGCCCGACGGCACGATGACGGCCTCCCAGCCCGAGGCGAGGGGCACGTTGGGCGTCGAGGAGTTCCAGTAGGTCGAGCCGGGCGGCTCGATCACGATCGTGCCGAACAGGCCGTGGTTCACCGCGGCCCGGTAGCCCGGACCGGGATGCAGGTAGTGGGCGCCCTCCATGCGCGGGTCCACGGGCACCGCGAACCGGTATTTGGCCGACTTCCCGGGTGCCACCGCGGAAGAAGCATTGCCGCCCAACGAATCACCGGAGGAGGTGACGGCGAACTCCAGGCCGTCGATGTGGATGCCGAAATCGCCGCCGGTGGCCTTGTTGGTGTACGAGATCTCGACACAGTCGCCCTCGTTGGCCCGGATGGCGAGCGACTGGATCGGATCGTCGCGCAGGCCGATGGAGACCTCCCTGCTCGCCTCCTCGGACCGGATCGCGCTGATCATGCTGTTCGGCGCGTACATCTTCCCCTTCGGGTCGTGCTGACCGAAGCGGTTGATCGGGATGTCCACGTCCAGGGCGGTCAGGTCGAACCGCTTCGCCGCGGGCAACGCGCCGGACAGGCAGTCCGCCGCCGGGTCGGCCGACGCGGTCACGGCGGCCTGGGCAGGGCTGCTCAGCGCGGTGCCGGCCACGACCGCCAGCACCGCGGACAGCACCATGACGACCCGGCCCGGACGGGCGAGCCGCCGGCCGTTGAGCCTCGCGACGGCGGTCACGACGAAGGCCAGCGGGAGTAGCAGCACCAGGCCGGTGAGCACATCGCGGATCATCGCGACCGGCACAGCCCCCGAACCCGCGCCGCCGGCGAGCAGCTCGGCCGCCCGTCGCGCGACGGCGACGACCGAGGCCGCGACGGGTGCGGCCACCACCGCGGTCAGTCCGGCGGAGAGCGGCCGGGGCGTGGCGTCGGTGCCGTGCCCGCCACCCCAACGCGCCCGGGCCATGTCCAGCACCGCGGGCAGCGCCACCATGAGCGGCGGCAGCGCGGCCAGCGCCGTCAACGCGGTCACCGGTCCCGCAGACCCCGGCCACCCGGCGAGCGCGGCAGGCCAGCAGGCCCCGGCAGCGGCCAGGAT
>JBKJPD010000162.1:0-4969 GCA_046595345.1 Pseudonocardia sp. | reverse complement strand
TGTGGTCCACCGCGGTGTCCACATCCCAGACGCCGTTGGCGTCCACCCGGATCGCCCCGCCCGGGCCTACGGCATCCCGCACCGCCTCGACCCGTGCGAGGTCCTCGGCCAGGGAGCCGGGGTGGTCGGCGATCTTGACCTTCGCGGTACGGCAGCCGGAGCCCGCGGTGATCTCGCGGGCACGGTCCGGGCCGACGACGGGCACGGTGACGTTGATCGGGATGCGCTCACGGACCGGCTCCGGCCAGCCTCGGGTGCAGGCCTCGACGGCGGTGGCCAACCAGGCCGCGCACTCGCGGTCGTCGTAGCCGTCGAACGGGCAGAACTCCGCCCACCCGGCCGGCCCCTGGATCAGCATCCCCTCGCGGACGGTGATGCCCCGAAACCGGGTGGCCATCGGGATCGCGAAGATCCGGGCACCGTCGAAGTCGATCTCCTCGTGCATGGGAGCGCGTCATCCTCGTGTCGTCGGCCGGCAGCGCGGGTCGGGAAGGCGGTAGGTCGAGCGATCCGCCCGCCCCGATCATCCGGTAGATGTTCGCCCGGCGCGCACGAGCCCCGGAACGGGGCCCGCGCAGGTGGGCCGCGCCGCCGTCTCCGTCGGGGTGATCGGGGACCGGGGGCGAGGGTCGACGGTGGCCTTCGCCGGCCTGCTGATGACCCGGCGCGTCCACGGCCCACACGGCACAACCTGGGTGCCGTGGACGGAAGGTCCGGGGGTGATTCATGCCGGGAATGTCGGACCCGTCCGTCACGATGACCGCTGTGAGCCAACAGTTGCCCGAGGGCGTGTACGAGTCCCTGCGCACCGAGGGCTTGGACCGCGTCGTGTCCGCAGTGACCGACATGACGCCGCGCTGGCACCGGGTCGACAACGCCGACGTGCCGCACGTGCTCGCCCGCCACGTCGCCGACGCGGTGCAACGCCGGCTCACCACGATGGGAGATCCGGTCGAACGGCTGGCACTGGTCAACGACATGTTGAGCCGGATCGCCGCGGCCGACGAACAGGTCGCCGGCACGGTGGCCGAGCAACTCGTCGTGCTCAGCAGCGAGATGGCACCGGGGGTGCACAGCGTGCAGCGGCCGGTCACCCCGCTCTCGATGGCAGCACTGCTCACCAACGGCCCCGAGGAACCGTCGCTCGGAGCCGAGGTGCGTGCAGAGCTGGGTTCGGCTGATCGGGTCGACCTGTTGTGTGCGTTCGTGCGCTGGCACGGCATCCGGGTCCTCGCCGACGAACTGCTCGCCCTGCGAAGCCGTGGCGTGCCGCTGCGGGTCATCACCACGACCTACGTCGGGGCCACCGAGCAACGGGCGGTGGACGAGCTCGTCCGCCGGTACGGCGCCCAGGTCCGTGTCAGCTACGAGACCCGGACGACGCGGCTGCATGCCAAAGCGTGGCTGTTCCGACGGGACTCCGGATACACCACCGCGTTCGTCGGCAGCAGCAACCTGTCGCGGTCGGCGCTGGTCGACGGGCTCGAATGGAACGTTCGGCTCTCCTCGGTGGCCACCCCCGATCTCGTCCGCAAGTTCGCCGGCACTTTCGACAGCTACTGGGCCGACCCGTCGTTCGTCGACTACCACCCGGACCGGCCCGCCGACGTCGATCGCCTGCGCGCCGCACTCGGGCAGGACCGGATCACGGGCTCGAGCGGCATGGCCGCAATCTCCGGTCTCGAGGTCCGGCCCTACCCACACCAGGAACAGATTCTGGAGGCCCTCGACGCGGAGCGCACCGTGCACGACAGGCATCGCAACCTCGTCGTCGCGGCCACCGGCACCGGCAAGACCGTCGTCGCCGCGCTCGACTACGCCCGGTTGCGCACCCGGCTGCCCCGGACCAGGCTGCTGTTCGTCGCGCATCGCAGGGAGATCCTCGATCAGGCCCGCCGCACCTACCGCGAGGTGCTCGCCGACGGGGCGTTCGGGGAGGTCTACGTCGCGGGGGAGCGGCCCGAACGGTGGGAGCACGTGTTCGCGAGCATCCAATCGCTGGCGTCCTACGGGGTGCAGCGGCTGCCCGCCGACCACTTCGACATCGTCGTGGTCGACGAGTTCCACCACGCCGAGGCGTCGTCCTACCGGAAGTTGCTCGAGCACCTGCGACCGGTCGAGTTGCTGGGTCTCACCGCGACGCCGGAACGCGCCGATGGCGGCGACGTTCGTACCCACTTCGACGGGCGCACCGCGTTCGAGCTACGCCTGTGGGACGCGCTGCGGGCCGACCTGCTCGTCCCGTTCCACTACTTCGGCGTCGCCGATGACGTCGATCTGCAAGGACTGGAATGGAAACGCGGCGGCTACGACATCGCGGCGCTGGACAGCGTCTACACCGGCAACGACGCCCGCGCGGCGAAGGTCGTCCGGGAGGCGCGGGAGAAGGTCACCGACGTCGGCGAGATGCGGGCGTTGGGGTTCTGCGTGTCCGTCCGGCACGCGCAATACATGGCGGAGGTGTTCACCCGGGCCGGGATCCCCAGCCGTGTGGTGTCGGGCGAGACCCCGTCCGACCAGCGGGCCGCGGCGCTGCTGGCGCTGCGGAACCGCGAGGTGAACTGCCTGTTCACCGTCGACCTCTTCAACGAGGGGCTGGACCTGCCGGAGGTCGACACCGTGCTGTTGCTGCGGCCGACGCAGAGCGCAACGGTATTCCTGCAACAGTTGGGGCGCGGCCTGCGGCGGGCGCCGGGCAAGGCGGTGCTCACCGTGCTCGACTTCATCGGCCAGCACCGCCAGGAGTACCGGTTCGACCTCCGGTACCGGGCGCTGACCGGTACCAGCCGTCGCCGGCTCGAACGCGACATCGTGCAGGGGTTCCCCTTCCTGCCCTCGGGCTCCCAACTCGTCCTCGACCGGGTCGCGCAACGGATCGTGCTCGACAACGTCCAGGCACAGCTCCGGCTGCGCCGCCCTGGTCTCGTGGCCGACATCCGCTCGCACGGCGACCTGCCGCTCGCGGCATACCTGGGCGAGTCCGGCCGGGAGCTCGCCGACGTCTACTCGCGCGGATCGTGGACCGCATTGCGGCGGGACGCGGGGCTGCCGTGCCCGCCGCCCGGGCCGGACGAGGTGGCGTTGCTCACACGGGTTGCGGCCTTTGCGCACGTGGACGACCCGGAGCGGGCCGATGTCTACTCCCGGCTTGCCGAGGTGGCCGGTCCCGGCTACCCGGAGCTGACTGATCGCGAGCAGGTTCTCGCCAGGATGTTCTTCTTCACCATCTGGCCGGACCGCGGCGGGCTCGCCTCCTACGTCGACGGGCTGGCGCGGTTGCGGGCGCATCCCGCGGTGTGTGCGGAGATCAGGCAACTGGTCGCGCTCGGCACTGACAGCGCACGGCATGTGCCGCGGCCGCTGGGGCTGGGGCTGCTGCACGTGGCCGTTGCTCAGCCATGCCCACTACCGCCGCGAGGAGATCCTCGCGGCGCTGGGCTGGGCGTCGATGAGCCGCAAAGCCCACGGGCACGCCCAGGGCGTGGCGTGGGCACCCGCGGTCGCGACCGACGCGCTACTGGTGAACCTGCGCAAGACCGAGCGCGACTTCTCCCCCAGCACGATGTACCGCGACTACGCGATCAGCCCCGAGCTGTTCGGGTGGGAGTCGCAGAACTCCACCGCAGTCGCCTCCGAAACCGGTCAGCGCTACCTGCACCACCGGGAACGGGGAACCCACGTCGCGCTGTTCGTCCGCGACGCACCCACCGGCGATTTCGGTCCTCAACCGTTCCTGTGCCTGGGAATGGGCGACTACGTCGAGCATCGCGGGGAGCGGCCGATCGCGATCACCTGGAAGCTGCGACGACCGATGCCTGCCGAGACGTTCCAGAGCGCGAGGGTGGTGGCCTCCTGAGCTTGCTCCACCACTCGGAATGGCAGGTCAGTACCCGAGCGCCGCGCGGATGTCCTCTTCGACGGCGGTGGTGGCCACGAACACCAGTTCGTCGCCGGGCTCCAGGGCTTCGTCGCCCTGCGGGACGATGACCCGCCCACCGCGCAGGATCGCGACCAGAGCCGAGTCGGTCGGCAGCTTCAGCTCCCGCACCGGGTGCCCGGCCAGGGAGGTGTCGGCGGTGAGCGTGACCTCGACGAGGTTGGCCTGTCCCTGCCGGAACGTCAGCAGCCGGACCAGGTCACCGACCGCCACCGCCTCCTCCACGAGCGCGGCAAGCAGCCGCGGGGTGGACACGGCGACGTCGACGCCCCAGTTCTCGCCGAACAGCCACTCGTTGCGGGGATCGTTCACCCTGGCGACCACGCGGCGCACCGCGAACTCGGTCTTGGCGAGCAGCGACACCACCAGATTGACCTTGTCGTCACCCGTTGCGGCGATGACGACGTCGCAGCTCTCGATCCCGGCGTCCTCCAGCGTGGCCAGCTCGCAGGCGTCGGCGTGCACCCACTCGGCCTGCTCGACGGCCTCGGGTTCGATCTGGCTCAGCTCACGCTCGATGAGCATCACCTGGTGCTTGCTCTCCAGCAGTTCCAGGGCGATCGAACGCCCGACGGCACCCGCTCCCGCGATCGCGACGCGCATTGCTCAGGCCTCCTGCGGCGGGGCGGCGGCCGCGGCGGTGACGTCACTGACCGTGCCCGACACCGCCGCGACGTAGATGGTGTCCTCGTCCTGCACGGCGGTGTCCGGCTTGGGCAGGAGCCCGGTACCGAAGCGGACGATGAACGCCACCCGGCAGCCGGTGGCCGCCTCCAGCTCCTTGATCGGGCGCCCGACCCACTCCTCGTGCACCGGCAGCGGCAGGATCGCGACGGTGCCGGTGGGCTCGCGCCACGCCGACGAGACGCCGTCGGGCAGCAGCATCCGCATCAGCCGGTCGGTGCTCCACGGCACGGTCGCGACGGTGGGGATGCCCAGGCGCTCGTACACCGCAGCGCGCTTCGCGTCGTAGATACGGGCGACGACGTGCTCGATGCCGAAGGACTCACGGGCCACCCGCGCCGCGATGAT
>JBKJPD010000660.1:0-4632 GCA_046595345.1 Pseudonocardia sp. | reverse complement strand
CGCAGCGTGGTGGTCTTCCCGGCGCCGTTCGGGCCGAGGAACCCGACCAGCTCGCCGCGGGAGACGTCGATATCGACGCCGGACACGGCGTCCACCGTGCCGCGGCGCGTCTTGAAGGTGCGGGCGAGCCCGCGTGCGTGGATCACTCAACTCAGAGTGGTACACGATCGGGGACCGGTCAACCGGAAACGGCCGTGCTACCGGTCGGGGGCCAGCTCCGCGAGCAGCAGCGCCTCGGCGAGCACTCCGCGGCCGAACATACCCAGGTCCAGGCTCTCGTCGATGCCGTGCCAGCGGCTGGCGGGGTCGCCGACACCGGTCACGAGCACCGCAGCGCCGGGGAAGGCGCGGGCGAACTCGGCGATGAACGGGATCGAGCCACCGATGCCCGTCTCCACCACCTCGGTGCCGAATGCGGCGGCGAACGCGCGCCGCGCAGCGTCGTAGGCGGCGCCTGTGCTCTGCAGGCTGAACGGCTCCGCCACCCCGGCGCCGGCGGTGACGCTCACGTGCGCACCCCACGGGACGTGCGCCGTGAGGTGCTCGACCAGCGCCCGCTGCGCCTTGGCGGCGTCGTCGCCGGGGGCCAGGCGCAGGCTCACCATCGCCCGGGCCCGCGGCAGCAACACGTTGGACGCCTCGGCGACGCGTGGCGCGTCGATCCCCAGCACCGCGACTGCGGGCTTGTGCCACGTGCGGTCCGGGATGGTGCCGCAGCCGAGCAACTCGACGCCGTCGAGCAGGCCCACGTCGGAACGGAAGGTGGCTTCGTCGAACTCCGGAGCGTACGAGGCGGCCCGGACCAGCCCGTCGATCGTCACGTCGCCCCGCGCGTCGTGCAGGCTTGCCAGCGTGTGGCACAGCGCGGTGAGCGCGTCGCCGACCGGGCCGCCGTACATGCCGGAGTGCACCGGCCGTTCCAGCATCGACACCTCGACGATCACGTCGACGAGACCGCGCAGGCTCGTCGTCAGCGCCGGGACGTCGACGGCGGGGTTGGCCGAGTCGGCGATGACGATGACATCGCAGGCCAGTAGGTCGTGGTGTTCGCGCAGCAGGGCGCTCAGGGTGGGGGAGCCCGACTCCTCCTCGCCCTCGATGAACAGGGTCACCCCGATGGGCGGCCGGCCCCCCTCCAGATCACGGTAGGCGCGTAGTACCGCGAGGTGGGTCATCACGCCGGCCTTGTCGTCGGCGGCCCCGCGTCCGTAGAGGCGGGCGTCGCGCTCGGTGGGCTCGAACGGCGGGCTCGTCCACTGGTCGTCGCCGCCGGTGGGCTGAACGTCGTGGTGGGCGTAGAGCAGGATCGTCGGCGCGCCGGCGGGCGCGGGCCAGTGGGCGACGACGGCGGGCGCCCCACCTTCGGCCGCGATGATCCGCACCTGAGCCGCCCCCGCATCCCGGGCCAGCTCGGCGACGGCCTCGGCACTGGCGCGGGTGTCCTCCGCGTGGGCGGGATCCGCCCAGATGCTGGGGATGCGGACCAGCCGCTCCAGGTCGGCCCGCGCTCCCGGGAGCGCGGCCTCCACGGCGGCGGCGAGGGCGGGCGGCACGTTCGCAGTCAGATCCGGCACGGCGCCCCACGCTACCCGTGCCGCCGTACTTCCACCCGCGGGACGGGCCCTGCGTGCGCGCGAGTTGCTCTGTTCGTGCGCGGGTCGATCCGGGGTCCCGGACCGTAGGCTCGCGACCATGTCCCGGTTCCTGGTGATGTTGCTGGACTCCGCCGCCCGCTCGTCCCGAGCCATGATCACCGGTGAGCCGAAGGCCCCGGTCCGTCGCCCGTGGGGTCAGGTGCACGCGACGGCTCTGCGGATGGCCACCGCACTGCGGGTCGGCACCGACGACACACCGGGCCTGATGCGTGGAGCGTCCGTCGGGGTGCTCGCGGGCGAACCGGCGGCGATCGCCCCTGCGGCGCAGGCCGTCTGGCTCTGCGGGGGCAGCGTCACGATGCTGCACCAGCCGACCCCCCGCACCGACCTCGCGACGTGGGCCGAGGACACCGTCGCGGTCCTCGGCATGATCGACGCCTCGCTGGTGCTCCTCGGATCACCGTTCGACGCCCTCGCGCCCATCCTCACTGAGCGCGGCATCGCGTCCCGGACGATCGAGTCGCTCGACGTCGCGTCCGGGGAGGTCGATGGTGCCGGGTTCGTCCGCGACGCCGGTGTCCCCGACGCGGGTGTCGCGGACGAGGGCGACACCGCCCTGCTGCAGCTCACCAGCGGATCCACCGCGGAGCCGAAGGCCGTGCGCATCACCCACGGCAACCTCTACGCCAACATCACCGCAATGGTGGCGGCGTCGCAGCTCGACGCCGCCCGTGACGTGATGGTCTCGTGGCTGCCGTTGTTCCACGACATGGGAATGGTCGGATTCCTGACCCTCCCGATGGCCACCGGGCTGGAGCTCGTGACGGTGACGCCGGTCGATTTCCTCACCCGCCCCCTGCTGTGGGCGGAGCTGATCTCGAAGTACCACGGCACAGTGACGGCCGCGCCGAACTTCGCCTACGCCGTGCTCGGCCGCCAACTCGGCCGTACCGACGGCCCGCTGGACCTGTCGAGCCTGCGGATCGCCCTCAACGGCGCCGAACCGATCGATCCGGACGCCGTCGCCGTGTTCACCGATGCGGGCGCGCGGTTCGGCCTGCGCCCGGACGCCGTGCTCGCCGCCTACGGGATGGCCGAGACCGCGCTGGGAGTCTCGTTCGCGCCGATCGACACCGGGCTGCAGGTCGACATCGTCGACGCCGAGCAGTTGGAGGCGCACCGCCGGGCCGTCCCGGGCATGTACGGGCCGGAGCGCCGGTTCCCCAAGCTCGGCCCGCCGCTGCCGGGTATCGAGGTGCGGGTCGTCGCCGACGACGCCACCGTGCTCGGGGAGCGCGAGGTCGGGGTGCTGCAGCTGCGCGGCTCGTCGGTCACGCCGGGCTATCTCACGGTGAACGGCCCGGTCCCGGCGCAGGACGCGGACGGCTGGCTCGACACCGGCGACGAGGGCTACCTCGCGGAGGGCCAGGTGGTGGTCTGCGGTCGGCGCAAGGACGTGATCATCATGGGCGGCCGCAACATCTACCCCACCGACATCGAGCGGGCCGCCGCCGGGGCAGAGCACGTGCGGGCGGGCAACGTCGTGGCCGTGCGGAGGTTTGCCGGGACGGCGGGCGGGAGGAACCGCGAGTCGTTCCTGGTAGCCGTCGAGTCGCGCAAGGCAGGCGATCCCGAGTCCGAGAACGCCATCCGCAAGGACGTCACGAGCCGGGTCGTGAAGGCGGTCGGGGTGCGGCCGGCAGAGGTCGTGGTCCTGGGCCCGGGCAGCCTGCCCAAGACGCCGTCCGGCAAGCTCCGACGCGCCGCGACGGGCGAGCAGATGCGCGCCCGGGTCTGACCCGGAGACGCGCCGGGGACTGCGATCCGGCTGTCCTGGATCGGTCGGGACGACCACAGAGCAGGCCTCGACGCGGCGCCCTCAGCCCGAGAGCGAGTGGAACCGGTTCTGCGCCGCTTCCAGACCGTCGGCCAGCAGGGCTTCGGTGGCGTCGGCGGCCAGGTCGACCGCGAACTCGAGCTCCTTGAGCTCGGTGCCGGAGAAGCGCTTAAGCACGTAATCGGCTGGATCCTGACGGCCGGGCGGGCGGCCGATCCCGAACCGGACACGCAGGTAGTCGCGCGTCCCGATCGACGAGCTGACCGACCGCAGCCCGTTGTGGCCGCCCTCGCCACCGCCGAGCTTGAGCCGGACCACACCGAATCCGAGGTCCAGGTCGTCATGGATGACGACGACGTCCTCGACCGGCACGGAGAAGTAGTTGGACAGCCCGGCGACGGGCCCACCGGAGACGTTCATGTATGTCCGCGGCTTCGCGAGCACGACCCGACGCCCGGCGAGGCGGCCCTCCAGCACGTCGGCGTTGGACTTGTGCTTGGAGAACCGGCCACCGCCGGCCCGCGCCGCGAGGAACTCGACGACGCGGAAGCCGACGTTGTGCCGGGTCTGCTCGTAGTCGGGGCCGGGGTTGCCGAGTCCGATGACCAGAGCTGGACCCGACGCCATGGCTCAGCTGCCCGAGGACTCGGCTGCGGGGTCCTCCGGGGCGGCCTGGACGACAACAGCGGCGGCGGCCTCGTCCTCCAGATCGGCGTCGGTCGCGCCCACGACGTTGACGACCAGGAGCTCGGCGTCGCTGCGCAGGGTGGTGCCCTCGGGCAGGATCACCTGGGACGCATGCACCTGGGTGCCGATCGCGAGGCCCTCGACCGAGACCTCGACCCTATCGGGGATGCTCAGGACGTCGGCCTCGAGCTCGATGGTGTTGAGCTCGAGGGTGACCATGCTGCCGGGCGCGGCGTCGCCGGTGATGATGATCTGGACGTCGACGACGACCTTCTCGCCGCGGCGGATGACCAGCAGGTCGACGTGCTCGATGTACGGGCGGATCGGGTGCTGCACGACTGTCTTGGTCAGTGCGAGCTGCGGGGTGCCGCTGATGTTGAGCGTGAGCACGGCGTTGCGGCCCTGTTCACGGACGACCCGCTTGAACTCCAGTTCGGGGAGCGAGAGGTGCTGCGGGTCGGTGCCGTGCCCGTAGAGCACAGCAGGAATCTTTCCGGCGCGACGGGTGCGGCG
>JBKJPD010000608.1:0-3860 GCA_046595345.1 Pseudonocardia sp. | reverse complement strand
TGGTTGCGCGCCGCTGGTCGTCGTGCTCGGTGCGGCGGCCGACGAGGTGCGCGCCGTGCTGCCCGCCGGCACCGAGGTCGTCGAGGCCACCGACTGGAACGAGGGCATGGGAGCGTCCCTCCGCGCCGGGCTCGCGGCGCTGGGCGCCCAGGACGCCGCGCTCGTGCATCTCGTGGATCTCCCCGGCGTCACCGCGGCCGCCGTCGCCCGGCTCGCCGCCCACACGGCGCCGGACGTGCTGGCGCGCGCCGCCTACGACGGGAACCCGGCCCATCCGGTCCTCATCGGACGGTCGCACTGGGCGGGTGTTCTGGCGTCGGCCACCGGCGACGCCGGCGCCCGCGCGTACTTACACGGCCATCCCGCACTGCGGCTGGTGGAGTGCGGCGACGTCGCCGACCCTGACGACGTCGACACGCCCGAGCAGTTGACCCGCTTCCGGCGGCGCTGACGGCCGACCGGCCGGGGAACGCGCGCGCGTTCTTTCATATCGTGAATCCATATCGTGAATCGCCCGTCCCGTGGCCAGCCGCGTCACGCCGTAGGGTCACGCACGTGGAGCTGACCCACGTCGATGCCGCCGGCGCTGCCCGGATGGTCGACGTCACCGGTAAGGAGGCCACCGCCCGTTCGGCGGTGGCCACAGGCACGCTGCGCACGACGGCGGAGGTGGTGGAACTGCTGCTGCGCGACGGGCTGCCCAAGGGCGACGCGCTGGCCACCGCTCGGATCGCCGGGATCATGGGCGCCAAGCGCACCCCCGACCTCATCCCGCTGTGCCACCCCATCGCCCTGAGCGGCGTCGTCCTTGATCTCGAGGCCGACGGCGCGGAGGTTCGCATCCGCGCGACGGTCCGCAGCACCGACCGCACGGGCGTCGAGATGGAGGCGCTCACCGCCGTCGCGGTCGCAGGACTCGCGCTGCACGACATGGTCAAGGCCGTCGATCCCGCCGCCGTGCTCGACGGTGTGCGCGTCGAACGCAAGGACGGCGGCAAGACCGGCACATGGACGCGTCCGGCTGACCGGTCGTGACCGAGCCTGCGAGGTCACCATCCGACACAGCACCATCGGTCGCGGGAGCGACGAGCGTCAGCGAGGAGTTTTCGTGACCAGTCCGCCGCGGCGCGCGCGGGTGGTCACGGCGTCCAACCGGGCTGCTGCGGGGGTCTACGCCGACCGGGGCGGGCCGCTGATCGTCGACTGGCTGCGCGGGCTCGGCTTCGAGACCCCGGACCCGGCGGTGGTGCCCGACGGCGAACCGGTGGGCGAGGCACTGCGGGCTGCGATCGACGACGGCGTCGACGTGGTGATCACCACCGGCGGCACCGGCATCTCCCCAACCGACGCCACGCCGGAGGTCACGCGCAGATTGCTCGACTACGAGGTGCCCGGGCTGGCCGACGCGATCCGCGCGGCGGGCGCACCGAAGGTTCCGACGGCCGTGCTCTCGCGGGGTGTGACGGGCGTGGCCGGCCGGACACTGGTCGTGAACCTGCCCGGATCGCCAGGTGGGGTCCGGGACGGTCTGGCCGTGCTCTCCGACGTGCTGGAGCACGCGGTGGACCAACTGCGGGGAGGCGATCACCCATGACCGATCCGACGACCGCGCCGGTTGCGGCCGTGCTGCGGGCCGCCGTGGGTACGGAGCCGCTCGATGTCGCCGAACACGCCGCCCTCGTCGAGCAGGCGGGCGCGGGCGCGGTGGTGACCTTCGCCGGGGTGGTCCGCGATCACGATGGCGGCCGCTCCGTGCACGGGCTCGAATACAGCGCTCATCCGACCGCGTCGGCGATCGTGGAGCAGGTGGCCGCGGACGTCGCGGCCCGCGCCACGGGCGTGCGGGCGATCGCGGTGAGCCACCGTGTGGGGCGGCTCGCGATCGGAGACGTCGCACTGGCCTGTGCCGTCGCGGCCGATCACCGGCGTGAGGCGTTCGCGACGTGTCTGGAACTGGTGGAGGAGGTCAAGAGGGTGCTTCCGGTCTGGAAGCACCAGATCTTCACCGACGGCACCGACGAGTGGGTCAACTCGACCTGACCGCGTGGACGGGACCAGGGCGCTGGGGCGCCCCGGTCCCGTCGCACATGGCGTCTAGCGCAGGTCGAGCTGCTGCCCGATGAAGATGACGTCCGCATTGCTCACGACGTCGGTGTTGCGCTCGAACAGGGCCTGCCAGCCGCCGGCGACGTTCTGCTGCCCGGCGATCTTGCTGAGAGTGTCACCCGCGACCACCGTGTAGTCAGCACCGTTCTTGATCCGCGGTGCGGCCGGGAGCTCGAGAGGGGCAGCCTTCGGGGCGACCTTCGGAGCTGCCTTCGGGGCTGCCTTCGGGGCGACCTCCGGGGTGGCTTCCTTCAACGGAGCCGATGCACGAACCGAGGCGGCGTTGCCACGGACCCCGGTCTTCTGCGAGCACGACGGCCAGGCGTTCCAGCCCTGGGCGGCCAGCACGCGCTCGGCAACCGCGATCTGCTCCGTGCGGCTGGCCTGGGAGGCCGAGCCGGCGCCGCCGAAGGCGCGCCAGGTGGAGGGGCTGAACTGCAGGCCACCGGCGTAGCCGTTTCCGGTGTTGATGTCCCAGCGGCCACCGCTCTCGCACTGGGCGAGCTTGTCCCAAGCTGAGTCCGGCGCCGCGTTCGCGGTGCCGGCGAGACCCATCGGGAGGCCGACCACAACTGCTCCGGCAACAGCCAGGCGCACTAGGCTGCGGCCCGCACTGCGGGAAGGTCGAGAAGTCATTGTTCGTTTCTCCTACTCGCACCGTCAAGGAGGACGTTCTCGCCCAAGGGGCACGGAGTGACCCGATGAGCAGTCCTGGCCCGTCCTTCCGGCGCCGTGGGGCGACCCCGGAATCTGACGACCTCGGCCCTGTCCCGCCTTCTTGTCGACGGACCGAAAACCGCGGGACAGGGCCTGGTGCGACGGTTTCGGATGTATTTGATCGAACCTCTCGGAACGACCAGTCGCCGACGCTACGAGACGGATCCGGTGAAAGCACAATAAAGTTCGTAGTGACGAGCATCACGGTAACACTTGCATAAACTGGACGCTGACCGGGTATCCGCTGGTCAGCGATACAGCATCACGGGTTGATCACGATGAAACTATTGTATTCAAATCGGAACTATTACCGATTTCGTCACACCGGTCGGCGACACACCGTGGTCAACCGATCGCCCGACGTTGCGACCCTGCACACCCGCACTGGCTCAGACCCCCGTGTTCCGTCATGCTGCGGAGGTGAATGACCGTCCCCCGGACGCTGCAGGGTCCGCCACCGCGTCCCCCTCGGAGTCCCCCGCCGCGTTGGCAGCCGCGCTGCGCTCCACCGGCTACCTGGCCGACGACGGTGTCGCGACCGCGACGTTCCTCGCGATGCGCATGAACCGTCCGCTGTTCTGCGAGGGCGAGCCGGGCACCGGCAAGACCGCGCTCGCCCAGGCGCTCGCCCAGGTGCTCGGCGCCGAGCTCATCCGGCTGCAGTGCCACGACGGGATCGACGCCTCCCAGGCGCTCTACGACTGGGACTTCCCGCGCCAGCTGTTGCACCTTCGCGCACTGGAGGCCACAGCAGGTGCCAGTGGCGACAAGCTCGACACCGATGCCGTCGAGGCCTCTCTCTACGATCCGAAGTTCCTGCTCGCCCGGCCGATCCTGCGGGCCCTGCAGACCACGCCGAGCGTGCTGCTCATCGACGAGATCGACCGCGCCGACGACGAGTTCGAGGCGTTCCTGCTGGAGGTGCTCACCGAGCACGCCGTGACGATCCCCGAGATCGGTGAGATCCGGGCGAAGGTCCCGCCACTGGTGGTGCTGACGTCCAACCGCACCCGCGAGGTGCACGACGCCCTCAAGCG
>JBKJPD010000213.1:0-3317 GCA_046595345.1 Pseudonocardia sp. | reverse complement strand
TGGACCTGCCAGAACACGCCGGGCGAGAGCCGCCACTCGCGACCGACGGCGCGCTGCACGACCAGCCCGTCGTCGGCGAAACCGCCTGCGTGCACCCCCGGCGCGTCGATGTGGACGACGCCGTCGGCGTCGGCTGCCACCTCCACCTCACCGCCGGGCTCGAACCCGTGCGCGAGCACCGGCGGCAGCGTGCCCGCTGGGGCGAGCGGGCAGTCGGCGATCGGCAGCACGTCGTGGCTGCGGTGCGCCCGCAACCCGGCCCGCCCGGCTTCGTCGACGGCGAGCCGCACCCGGTGGCGCCATCCCAGCGCACCGCCGGGGAGCTCCTCCACCGGCACGGCCAGCTCGATCCCGGCGAGCCGGTGGAGCTGCTCCGCGAGCACCGCGGCCTTGAGTGAGCGTTGCGCGGCGGGTGTTGCGTGCTGCAGGTCGCAACCTCCGCAGCCGCCTGCTCGCGCCCAGCTGCACGGGGCGGGCACCCGATCCGCCGACGGCGTCAGCACCTCGACGGCGTCGGCCCGGCAGAACGACCCGCCGCCGTCCTCGTCGACGACGACCCGCACCCGCTCGCCCGGCAACGCGTGCCGCACGAACACGACCCGGCCCTCGAAACGGGCGACGCAGTGGCCACCGTGCGCCACCGGCCCGACATCGAGCTCGAGTACGCGATCGGTCCAGTCCAGGCCACTCATGTGTGTCGCTCCGCAGGTGTGGTGGGTGATGGGGCGGCCGCCGTGTCATCGTCAGGCGGTGTGACCTCGTAGCCCCGTCGCGTCGAGCCGGGAGGGGTCTCCGGACGGCGCGCCACCATCCGCTGCGACGACGCGAGCTGCCACGGCACGCTGGTGACCATCACACCGGGCTGGAACAGCAGCCGGCCCTTGAGCCGCAGTGCGCTCTGGTTGTGCAGGATCTGCTCCCACCAGTGCCCCACCACGTACTCGGGGATGAAGACGGTGACGACGTCGCGGGGGTTGGACGTGCGGATCCGCTTGACGTAGTCGAGCACCGGCTTGGTGATCTCGCGGTAGGGCGACTCGATGACCTTGAGCCTGACCGGGATCTTGCGCCGGTCCCAGTCGCGGACGAGCTTCTTCGTGTCGGCCTCGTCGACGTTCACCGTGACGGCCTCCAGTACATCGGGACGGGTTGCGCGGGCGTAGGCGACGGCGCGCAGCGTCGGCTTGTGCAGCGTGGAGACCAGCACGATCGCGTGGTTGCGCGAGGGCAGCACGCCGTCGACGTCGCCTGCCATGAGCTCCGTGGAGACGCGGTCGTAGTGCTTCTGGATGGCCGTCATCAGCGCGTAGAACGCGACCATTCCCGCGATCGCGATCCACGCGCCGCGGGTGAACTTGGTGATGAGCACGATCACCAGCACCAGCCCGGTCATCATGGCACCGAACCCGTTGATCGCCTGCGACCGGCGCATCCGGCTCCGGACCGCTGCGTCGGTCTCGGTGGCGAGCAGCCTGTTCCAGTGCCGCAGCATCCCGGACTGGCTGAGCGTGAACGAGGTGAACACACCCACGGTGTAGAGCGCGATCAGTCGGGTGACGTCGGCCTGGAAGCCGATCACCAGCACGATCGCGACCGCGGCCAGCACCAGGATGCCGTTGGAGAACGCCAGCCGGTCGCCGCGGGTGTGCAGCTGCCGGGGCAGGAAGCGGTCCTGGGACAGGATCGAACCGAGCACCGGGAACCCGTTGTAGGCCGTGTTCGCGGCGAGCACGAGGATCAGGGCGGTGAAGACGACGACGAAGTAGAACCCCGGCAGGAAGTTGTCGAACACCGTCTCCGCCAGCTGCGCCACCAGCGTCTCCTGGACGTAGCCCGCGGGCGCGCCGACGATCTGGCGGTCCGGGAACTCGGCGACCTTCGCCCCGGTGAGCAGCGCGAGCGCGATGATCCCGGAGAACATGACCACGGAGATGCCGCCGAGCAGCAGCAGCGTGGTGGCGGCGTTGCGGGACTTGGGCTTCTGGAACGCCGGCACGCCGTTGCTGATCGCCTCCACCCCGGTCAGGGCCGCCGCGCCCTGGGTGAACGAGCGGAGCACCAGCAGGACCAGCGCCATGCCGGTGAACGCGTCCCCCTCGGCGAGCAACTGGATACCGGCGCTCGGGGCGTGCAGGTCCTCGCCCAGCAGCAGGATGCGCGTCAGCCCCCAGATGATCATCGCGCCGATCCCGACAATGAACGCGTAGGTGGGGATCGCGAACGCCGCGCCCGACTCGCGGACACCGCGCAGGTTCGCGGCGGTGAGCACCACGATCGCGACGACGCAGAACTGCACCTTGTGCTCGGCCACGTACGGGACGAGGGCCCCGATGTTCGCCGCCGCCGACGAGATCGACACGGCGACGGTGAGGGTGTAGTCCACCAGCAACGCGCTCGCGACCGTCAGCCCGGCCCGGCGGCCGAGGTTGACCGTGGCCACCTCGTAGTCGCCCCCACCGGAGGGGTAGGCGTGCACGTTCTGCCGGTAGCTGGTGACCACCGTCAACATGACGATCACGACCGCGAGACCGACCCAGGGCGAGTACGCATACGTCGCCACGCCCGCCGCCGACAACGTCAGGAAGATCTCCTCGGGCGCGTAGGCGACCGAGGACATGGCGTCGGAGGCGAACACGGGTAGCGCGACCCGCTTGGGGAGCAGGGTGTGCGCAAGACGGTCGCTTCGTTGCGGCCGCCCGACGAGGATGCGCTTCACGGCGACGCCGACCTTGGACACCGCGGCAGCCTATGCGGTGCGATAGCGTTGGCACCGACGTGGGGAGGCCGCGGTGTACGTCGTGATCATGGGGTGCGGGCGGGTCGGTTCGTCGCTCGCCGCAAGTCTGGAACGGCTCGGGCACGACGTTGCGATGATCGACAAGGATCCGCAGGCGTTCCGGCGGCTCAGCCCCGATTTCCGGGGTCGGCAGGTGGTCGGCCAGGGGTTCCACCGCGACGTTCTCACGGCGGCCGGGGTGGACAAGGCGCAGGCCTTCGCGGCGGTGTCCAGCGGCGACAACTCCAACATCATCGCGGCGAGAGTGGCCCGCGAGACCTTCGGCATCGAACACGTCGTCGCCCGCATCTACGACGCCAAGCGCGCCGCGGTCTACGAACGCCTCGGCATCCCCACCGTCGCCACCGTGCCGTGGAGTACCGACCGGCTGATGCGGATGCTGCTCCCCGACGGCGTGTCCTCGGCGTGGCGCGAGCCCACCGGCACAGTCGCGATCCTGCCGCTGCCGCTGCACGAGGACTGGGTGGGCCGCCCGATCAAGGAGCTGGAGGTGGCCACCGGCTGCCGGGTGGCGTTCATC
>JBKJPD010000547.1:0-5475 GCA_046595345.1 Pseudonocardia sp. | reverse complement strand
CGCCGGTCTGCCGGCTTGTCCGAGGTCCTGGTGGTTGGGGCGGGGGTGCTGTTCAGCAGCGCATTGGACCGTTCCCGATCTTGTAGACACTCGGTCGTAGACTGCCGCTGATCGCAGCGGAGGAAATCGCGTGGCGACACGCCGCAACTTCACCCAGGAGTACAAGGACCAGGCCGTTAGCCTCGTTCTCGATTCGGGCCGATCAATCGTCGAGGTGGCGGAGAGTATCGGCGTCCACGAGATGACGTTAGGCAAATGGGTGAAGAAAGCCAGGGAATCCGGTAGGGTTCCCGACAAAGATCTGTCCGAGCCCGAGCGGGCCGAGCTGGAACGGCTCCGCAAGGAGAACACCACACTACGCATGGAGCGTGACTTCGCAAAAAAAGTGGCGGCCTGGTTCGCGAAAGAACAGCCGTGAAGTACGCGGCGATCGCGGACTGGGCAGGCAACAAGGAGTACCCGGTCACGTTCATGTGCGCCCAGCTCGGGGTCGTCCGCCAGGGCTACTACCGGTGGCTCGCCGACGGCCCGTGCGAGCGCGAGCGCACCGACGCCGAGCTCACCGAGCAGATCCGTGAGATCCACACCGAGCTGCACGGCCATCCCGGCGTGCGCCGGGTCTGGGCCGAACTCGTCGTGCGCGGTGTGCGGGCCGCCCGCAAGCGGGTCTGGCGCCTGATGAAGGCCGCCGGCCTGCAAGGACGCCACCCACGGGCCTGGAAACGCACCACCGTCGCAGGCCAACGCCCCATCGACGCCCCCGACCTGATCGGGCAGGACTTCACCGCCGCGGCGCCGGACACCCGCTGGTGCGGCGACATCACCTACATCCAGACCGTCGACGGCTGGGTCTACACCGCGACCGTGATCGACCTGCACTCCCGCAAGGTCGTGGGCTACGCCGTGGCCGACCACATGCGCACCTCCTTGATCGTCGAGGCCCTCGCTGCCGCGCTGGTGACCCGCAGGCCGCCGCGGGGAGTGATCTTCCACAGCGACCGCGGCTGTCAATACACCTCGCAGGAATTCGCCAACTTCTGCGCCGAGAACGGTGTCACCCGCTCGATGGGCCGGCGCGCGACGTGTTTCGATAACGCCGTCTCCGAGTCGTTCTTCGCCACCTACAAGAAGGAACTCATCCACCCCCGACCGTGGAACGATGTGACCGAGGTCCGCCAGCGCACATTCCTCTGGATCGAGGGCTACTACAACCGCTGGCGACGACACTCCACGCTCGCCTATTTGACACCACTCGAATACGAACTAGGATTTAGGAAACTCACCGACCTGGCAGCCTAAATCGGTGTCAATAAAATCGGGAACACTCCAGTATCTCCGCCATCAACAACAGACACAGACACCTACTCAACTCAACATCCACAACGACACGACCGACGCACCTTCACAGCCACATCAGCACCATCAACACGACAACTGTGGAGCGACGGTAGAACGACAGTGGTTCGGCGCCACGAAAACGACAGTGCTGTTCTCGATCGACGTTGGTCCTCCGCAGTGTCCTGACCTTGACCGATCGCCGGCAGCCGGTCACGGGCTGCCGCTGGACCGTCCCGAGCTGTTCACGCTGTTCGTCACGATGGTCGGGCGATGATCATGCGGATCTGGTCGGGTGAAGTCCGCAGCCACCTCGAACAGCCGCTAGCACGAGGCCGGTGATGACGGTCAGCGCGGCCACTGTCAGGAGGACGGCCGCCAGCCCGATGTGTGGGGCAAGAGCGCCGATGACGGCAGGAGTCGCGATGGAGCTCAGCGAGCCGACCACCAGCGTGAGGGTGAAGGCGGCCGCGGGCTGCTCGGGAACCCGCTGTGCGGTCCAGACCGGCAGCGCCGCGGACCCGACCATGTTGCCGACGCCGAAGACGACCGCTGATATGAGCACGGCGGCTAATGAGCCCGCGCCCAGGCTGAGGACGATCAGGGCCACGCCGACCGCGAAGAGCGCGCCGATCGCCACTGCTTGAGATCCGAATCTCGTCGTCATGCTGCCGGCGCTCAGTCCGGCCAGCCCCGTCATGCCCACCAGAAGGAAGACAGCGGGCCCTGCCACGATGCCCAGGCCACCGCGGTGGGCGGCGTCGGTGGCGTAGGTGAAGTAGGCGGTGGCGGCGACGAAGAGGGCGGCGGCGAACAGGCAAGGTCGAAGCATTCTTCGTGTGAGCACGAGGTTGTGGCCCTGAATCGGGCGCTGAGGTGAGATGCGCGGCACCCAGCGGACGTTCAGGACCACCGCGGCAGCCGATGCGACCGCGATGCTGGCCCAGGTCCAGCGCCACGACGCCCACGACGTCGCGGCCAGGGCGAGCGGACCGACGAGGATGAGGCCTCCACTTGCGCCGGTGGTGATCCACGAGAGCAGACGGGGGCGATCGCGTGCGGGCGCTACCGCGGCCACGATGTCGGAGTACGGCGCCCACACCCACCCGGCGGCGCTGCCGGCTACGAGGGCCCCGGCCGCCAGTATCGGCGGTGAGGGCGCGACTGCGACCAGCGCGCAGCCCAGGGTCCCGCACACGCCACCGAGAGTCGTCGGAGCCCGCGCGCCCTTCCAGGTCGCGAGCGGCCTGGACAGGATCAGCGCGAGCAGGAACCCGACGAAGGTTCCGCTCGCGATCAGTCCCAGGAGAAGCTCTGGCACGTCGAGTTCGGCTCGAACATCGGGCAGCGTGAGTCCGTAGGCGTAGCGGGCCATGCCAAACGCGGCAGCCATGACCGCCGCTCCCGCCACACCTACCTTCGTCGCTCTCGACTCCTCCGCGGAGGTAGAGCCCGCTTGGGACCGCACCATCCGGACGCTGCCACGAAGGCGGCCCGAGGCGCACACCATTTGACGATGCGCTCAAATCCGCCCCAAGACTCCCCGCTGGCGGAAGGCGACAACGCCTGCCTAGTGTCATTACGGGTCCCTTTCGGCGCTCCCCTCCGCCAGCTTCCCGAGCGGTCGTTTCCGCTGGTCGGGTCCGTGCCGATAGGCATTCCACAATCAGCGTGTCGTGAACAGGCCGCGGGGTCGGATAGCGGTACTTACCGCGGGTGCCGGAGCTGCTGGGCTACGCCCGGGTCTGCACGACTGAGCAGAACGCTGACCTGCAATCGCGACGGAGACTTGCTCTTCACTTTGCGGATGGGCAACCTGATCGGTCGCGCGGCGACCCTGGCCGGGCTGCCGCCACCACGCGCCGCCACCAACCGGCACCGTGGCGGGCTTGAGGAACCCTTTGCCGTCGCCGTCGTGTGTGGAACGACGCTCGAACGACAGTTTGCGGGTCGGGTGAGGTGAAACGGTCAGAGTTGGCAGCGGAGCGCCATGGTCACCGCCGGGTACCCCCGGTCACCGTGCTCGACGCCGATCCCGGCGACCGGCTGGAGGCCACAGCGGTGCCGGCCGCACTGGCCGCCGAGCGTCTCGTGACCGTCCGACGAGGCGGCCGGACGCGTCGAGCCCCACCCCGGCCCGGCGACGACCTGCTCCCGGTCGTGCTCGACGGGCTGGGCGACCGCCCAATCCCCGATCTCGGCGACTGCATCCCGGCCGAGGCCGCTCCGCCCCTACTGAAACTTGCCGGGAGGGAATCCTTTCTGATACTTTCCTCGTTGGCAACTATCTGAGGGGGATCTGATGATGGACCGACAGCGGGCTCGCGAGGCACTCGCGGAGGTACGCGGGCGGCAGGAGCAGGTGTCGGCGATCGTGTGGCGTCAGGGGGTGCCGGCGTGGCTGGTGGGCGCGCTGGCCGCGACATACCTGGTCTCGTCGTTGGCGCAAGACGTCCGGACCCAGGTCCCGGGGTGGAATGGGCCCTTCCTGGAGTGGGTGGTGCCCGCGCTCGGGCTGCTGGCGATCGTCGCGGCGCTGCTGGTGGTGCACCGCAGGATCGGATTGCGGCCGCACGGCCCGGCCGGCCGCGCGTACACCGTGCTGGGCGTGCTTGCGGTCGCCTACCTGGTGCTCGCCATCGCGATCGGGACCGTGCTGCGGGCGAACGACGTCCCGTGGGACCACACGCTGTCCAGCGTGACGGCGATGGTGGTCGTCCTGGTGCTGGGCGCGGTCTGGCGGGCGGTCGACATTCGGCGCGCGGACGGGCACCGGTGACCGCTCCCGCGCAGCCGCCCGGATTCAGCGAGCTGATCCACGCGCCGACCCGGCTATCTTTGATGTCGCTGCTGTCGGCCACCCGCTGGATCGAGTTCGGGCGGCTGCGGAAGAGCCTGCAGCTGACCGACTCGGCGCTGTCCAAGCAGATCACGACGCTGGAGCAGGCCATGTTCGTCGTGGTGCACCGCGACGGGATCGGTCGAGGTAAGCGGATGTACCTGCGGCTGACACCGGAGGGCAGGGCCGCCTTCGAGGCCCACGTCGACGCGTTGCGGGCGATCGTGGACCGGCCGCCAGAGGAGGGCCCGGACAACGACCCGGATCGGCCCGGGCATCCGCCGGGCATCCCGCCGGCGGATGCCGCGACGTCCGTGTGGAAGGCCCCGCGTCGCTGAGCTCCGCGCCGTGCTGATCGAGCACCAGGGCCCGCGGGCTGCCCGGCTACGCCCTGCTCACCGACCACGGTTGGTGGTGCGGCCGTTGATCGCGGTCATCGGGGGGCGGCTGCTGGTGCGCAGTTGGGCGTCGGCGGTGACGGTGGTGATGCCCCGGCAGCTGCGAGGAGGTCGCCGTCGGGCCAGTGCTCGACGAACACCGGCCCGGCGATCCCGTCCGGGGCGGGCGCCGGCGAGGTGGGCGAGCAGGCCCGCATGTTGGGCGCGCGCGGCGAGGTCGACGAGTTCGGCGACCTGATGGTCGGGGACGGTGGCGAGTAGAGCGTCGACGGTGACGTCGGGGTCGGGATAGAGGTGGGTGGCGCCGGCGGGGAGCTGGCCGCCGCGGTAAGTCGCGAGCTGCCCAGGTGGGGCGTGCTCGTCGAGGTAGGCCACCAACCGGGCGACGAGGTCTCCCACCACCCCGCCGTCGTGGCCTGGCCGGGTCGCTGGTTGCATGGTTGGCAGCGTCAGCCCGGACGCGGGACAGGTCCGGCTGTTGCCCGGCACTTACCGCATCCCCGCGGCCGCCGGGTCGCTGCTGCGCGCCGCGCTGATCGAGCACCAGGCCCGCGGACTGCCCGGCTACGCCCTGCTCACCGGCCACGACGGCCGCCTGCTGCTCGCCCAAGCCATGGCCAACCTCATCACCCGGACCGCAACCTTCGCCGGGCTCCCCCGCTCGATCGAGCGCAGCGACTCCGGCCCCGAGGAACCGTTCGCCGTGGGACTCGTCAACAGCGGCGGCGTGCGGATCGACGGCGCTGGGCCTTACCCGCGGCCACGGCCCGACCTGCCGCGGCATCGGCCATGAACCCCGCGCCGCCAACCTCGCACGCCCGCTCCACGGCACTGCCAACTTATCCGTCGCTCACTGCCAAACGACGCGCGTATTCCACTGCCACAGCAGCGTCGCTCCACACC
>JBKJPD010000468.1:0-5858 GCA_046595345.1 Pseudonocardia sp. | reverse complement strand
CTCACCGACGCCAGTAGCCGATCGCCGCTATCCATGCGGTCGGCTACGCAGGCACGATCCTGTTCGCCTTGTCCGCGCTACCGCTGGAGAACCTTGCTGTCGGGCATGATCGGACTCGCCGTCGATACCTCGCTGATCATCTACACAGCGTCTGTAGCTGAACACCGTGCATGCACTCGCACAGCGCGTGGCTGGCCGCAAGCATTCGGTGATCCCGTCAGCCGCGGTCATGCTCCGCAGGGATCGGCCGTGTGGCGAAGCAGCGGCACAACCTGATCGACGTCGTCCAGCCCGGCCCGAAGGCGCGACGTGAGGCCGGGAAGATCCGTGACCCGGTTCCTGCGCGAGGTCGCAGAGAAGCGGAATCCGCGGACCTCCGCGACGGTCGGCCTGCTCTTCACCCGCTATCTGGAGCAGTCCGACGGCGTGCCGAACACGCTGACCAACTACCGGGGCTACGTGCGCGACCATGTGTCGCCGCTGATCGGGCATGCGAACGTCGGGGAACTTGATGCCGACGTGCTGGACTCGTTCTACGCTGAGCTGCGACGCTGCCGGCAGCACTGCTCGGGCCGCCGAAGTATTCGACATTGGACCAGCCAGCCGCACCAGTGCGACAAGCGCTGCACCCAGCCGCACATGTGGAGGCCGCTCGGGTCCTGCGGCGGTGAGTTCGACCCGCGCACGCGACATCGACAAGCGGCCGCCGGGGTTTCCGCGGCGTGAGTCCGGAACAGGGCGAGTGTCTGGGGCGCTGGTCAGGCCCCGTGCCGGGCGGGGGCCGTCAAATTGGTAAGGATGCGCTGGGTCAGGCCGGGGTCTGCGTCGGCTGCATCTGCGGCATGGCAGTGGAGTTCGCAACGGTGGGGTTCGCGGTGGTGGGGTTCGCGGTGGCGGGCTGGTGCGCGGGGGCGGTGATGCTGGCCGGGGTGGGATCGGTCGGCGCGCCGGCGGGAGTGGTGGTGTGGTCGCGGAGTTCGTTGGTCTCGGCCTTGAGGATGCGCATCGACTGGCCGACGGATCGGGCGAAGTCGGGCATCTTCTTCGCCCCGAACAGCAACACCAGCACGCCGACGACGATCATCCAGTGGGTGGGGCTGAGTGCTCCCATGGCGGTGGGCCTTCCTGGAGGGGGCTTCGGTCAGGTTCAACATAGAGCGCCCTCCCGGCCGCATCCAGGCCGGGCGGGTCCCGCGCAGGGATGTGGGCGGGTTGTTGGGTCTGGCGTGGGATCGGTGGTGATGCAGGTGAAGGCCGTCGTCGCCGACGCGCAGACCAAGCTGCACGCCGAGATCGGTCCGGAGCTGCGCAAGCCGTTGGCCGAGCTGCGTCGGCTGCGCAGCCCGCGCGCGGCGGTGGCGGAGGTTCCAGCGGCGTCGGCCTCCACGCCGCCGGCCAGGGAGAGCAGTCGCGCTGGAGCTGGGCTGGTGGCCGGCCAGCGGCCACCCATTGATCCCGACGCCACCTGATGGACGTGGCCGGGCGGATCGGATCGGTTGTGGCGGCCCGCCGCCGCGAAGGATGAACTGCTTACGACGCATGTGCTGGTCGAGCTGACCGCGTCGTCGGCATGGGTCGACGAGGCAGCCGCGGACCGCATCGGGCGCTGCCGCAGCCCGCGGCTCAGCACGTCGCCCATCGTGTAGCGGCTGGTGTTGCACAGCCACTCCGCGACCAACAGCAAGGCAACGAGCCATCCCACGAACGCGCCGATCGCGTAGAGCAGCCCGTCGTAGCACCAGGCCGACGACGATCAGCCTCATGAGACACCCGGCAAGACTGGTCAGCCGCGTACTCGGTGGGCAACCGGCCAGTGCTCGCGGCCGCCGTGCCCGCCGACCTCGCGGGAGATGGCCGACGAATTACGCCCGAGCCGCGGACCGATCTCCTTAGTACTGCAAGCCCCCGACCAGACCACGGGAGATTTCCCTCCCGATCAGCCAACATCAACATCACGCGCACGGCGGTAGCCTTTCCACCGAACTACCGAGATCAAATGCTACGACCGGCTGAGTCCAAGGTCAGCTTGTCGGCGGGCACTGCCGCCCACGCCGGCTCGGCAGCGACGAAATGTTCATCAGACCAGCGGAGCCGCGCGGGGTAGTCCCCGCGCGGCAGCCGGACGGTCTTCGCGGCGGGCGGTGAACTCGCTCTCGGCCCGTGCCCTACGGGGGGCGTTCCCGGCCGCTGCTCGTCAGGCAGCGCGGGCGAAGGTTGCTTCGAGGTCACCCCCGAAAGGGGGTGGTTGCGGCATCGCTATCAATTCCGCAAATACGGCTCAAAAGCGTCAAAAACTCGGCATCTGATGGTAATCCTCTCTTAAAGCTGCAGCTCGACGCCTTCGTACCGTCACGGCCGGTGCCCGCATGGCGCCGCACTGGCCCCCGCCTCCGTAACGCTGTCAAACCGGCTTCGTTACTCACAGCAAGCAGTCTTCGGCCGGATTCGACCCCCCGCACCCGACCGAGAACCGAACAGGATGAGGACAACGATGCCTGCTCATCGCGCAGCCACCACCACGCCACCCGACCCGCGCAACGACTCCGGCATCGGGCGCAGCCCGGTCAACCGCCGGCGCTTCCTCGGCTATCTGATCGCCGCGCCGGTGGTCGTCGCCGTCGCGGAAATCGGCCGGCAGTCGGTCTGGCCCGAAAGTGCGCCCTGGGGCGCGGCTGTGGCAAACGCCGCCCCGCTGCCGTCCCTGCCGCAGACCCCCGAGTACTACGAGTTCGTCGACTCCTACCGCGACGCCTGCCGCCCGACCAACGCCCTGCTCAAGGTCGAGGTCAACAAGGACGGCACCGTGTCGTTCGCGCTGCCCCGCTCGGACAACGGCCAGGGCATCCTCACGTCCTTTGCGATGCTCATCGCCGAGGAGATGGACATCGACCCGAAGCACGTCCGCGTCACGCTGGCGGACGCCCGCCCTGAGCTGATGTTCAACCAGCTCACCGGCGGATCCAGCTCGACGTACTCCCTGTACACCCCGGTCCGGGTCGCGGCCGCGATCGCCAAGGGTGCGCTGCTGGACGCGGCCGCGCTGCAGCTGGGCCAGGAGCGGCGGTTGCTCACGACCGCAGGCCTCGCCATCGTCGACACGAGCGGCAAGTCGATCGGCTTCGGCGAGCTGAGCAGTTTGGCGGCCAGCCCGGTCACCAGGCCGGTCGAGGTCGTCCTGAAGCCGCGCGAGGAGTTCAAGGTCCTCGGCAAGCCGAGGATCAAGGACGACCAGCGCGACATCGCCACCGGCAAGAAGAAGTTCGCCATGGACCTGCAGATCCCGGACGCGCTGCCCACGGTGATCTGCCGGGCGCCCGACCTGAACGGGTTCCCGAAGAAGGGCCTGCCGTCGAACATCGACGAGGTCCGGAAGATGCCCGGCATCACCGACGTCGCGCGGATCGCCAACGGCATCGCGGTTCGGGCGGAGACGTTCGGCCAGGCATTCGACGGCGTGAACGCGCTGAAGGTGAGCTGGGCGGCGGGCACCGTCGCCGGCAAGAACGACGACGACATCCTGAAGGAGCTGCGCGCCGCCGAGCTGCCGCTGGCCGTGCCGGCGGTGCCCGGCAAGACCATCGAACAGGAGTTCGTCCACTACGCCCGCAACGGGTCCGCGCTGGAGACGAACTGCGCGATCGTCGCCTTCAAGGACGGCAAGGCCGAGGTCTGGGCTCCCGCGAAGAGCCCGATCTCCGGCCAGAAACTCGTCTCCCAGAAGCTCGGCATCGCGCAGAACGCGGTCACGTTCCACGTCGTGCCGGGCGGTGGCTCGTTCGGCCGCAGGCTGTTCAACGACCACGTCCAGGAGGCGGCCGAGGCCGCGAAGGCGATCGGCAAGCCGGTGAAGCTGATGTGGGACCGCGCCAGCGACTGCCGGCAGGGCCGGGTGAAGCCGTTGACCATCACGCGGATCCGCGCCGTGCTCACCGGGAACGCGGTGGCGAGCTTCGAGCTCCGGCAAACCGGCGTCGCTGTGGAGATCGACGAGGGGCTGACCGATGTGCTCACGTCGCAGCTGATCAAGGCTCCGGGCGGAAACCTGGGGGTGTCCGAGACCTTCTGGGAGATCTCGGTGCTCACGCCCTACAACTTCGGCGTGAACACCCGGTTCTTGAACGAAGTCGAGATGGGCTTCAACACCGGCTCGACCCGCAACGTCTACGGTCCGGACACGTGCACCGCCCGCGAGGTGATGATCGACCGGATCGCGGAGAAGCTGGGCCGGGACCCGTACGAGTTCCGGGCCGAGTTCATCAAGACCGAGCGCGGGAAGAAGGTCCTCGACCGGGTGGCCAAGGAGGCCGACTGGGGCAAGAAGATGAAGTCCGGCACCGCTCAGGGCATCGGCTTCCACGCCGAGTACAAGGCCATGATGGCCTGCGTCGTGGAGCTCGACACCCGGCCGGAGACGGTGAACCGGCCGATCCGCATGGGCAAGACCGGTCCGCGCGTGACCAAGGTCACCTTCGTCGTCGACCCGGGGCTGCTGCTCAACCCCCTCGGGTACCAGGCGCAGATGATGGGCGGGATCAACGACGGCATCGCCAACGCCCTGACCGCGGGGCTGCACCTCGAGAACGGGCACTTCCTCGAGGCGAGCTGGGACAACTACTACTACACCCGGCAGTGGAACACCCCGCCGGAGATGAACATCATCGTCCTCGAGGACTCGGAGTCCCCCGAGCCGGCCGGTGCCGGCGAGGCCGGGGTGGCCGCCGCCATGTCGGCGGTCGTGTGCGCCCACCGGCGGGCGACCGGGCAGGAGCCGACGTACACCCCGCTCCTGCAGAAGGACCCGCTGCCGTTCGAGCCGTACCCGGCCGGGCCGATCCCGCCGTCGCCCACCAACAGCCTCGACTTCTTGTACTGAGGAGCTCCAAGACATGCCTGAACAGACCTTCAAGCTCAACGGCAAGTCCGTCACGGTCGACACCGAGGACGACGTCCGCCTGCTCTGGGTGATCCGGGACCTGCTCGGGGTCACCGGCCCGAAGTACGGCTGCGGGATCAACGTGTGCAAGGCCTGCACCAGCCACTTCAACGGCAAGGCGTTCAACCCCTGCTCGGTGCCGGTCTCGGACATCAAGCCCGAGGACGAGATCACCACCATCGAGGGCCTCGCCGACACCGTCAAGGGCGATGGCCTGCACCCGATGCAGGATGCCTGGATCGCGAACGACGTCGGGCAGTGCGGCTACTGCCAGCCCGGCCAGATCATGGCCGCGGTGGCGAAGGTCCGGCAGTGCCAGGCCGAGGGCCGCGAGGTGGACGACGCCGCCATCGAGGAGATCCGCAACATCTGCCGCTGCGGGACCTACAACCGTATCCGCGAAGCCATCAAGGCCGGCGCCAAGAAAATGTGACCCGGTGGGCCCCCGGTCTCCCGGTTCCGGCTGCCCACCCGAACACATCCCATCTTTCAAGTCGAGGCGAGGACGAAGCCCATGAACACAGCAAAGCGCTACACACTGGCCGCGCTGGCGACCGCAGCGGTCGCCCTGCCGCTGATCGGAGCCGGTGTCGCGGCGGCCGACGAGACCACCGGCTACCCCAGCACCCAGAGCCCCACCCAGGGCGCCTCCGCTGTCACCGGGACGCTCGGGAACGCGAACTTCGGGCTCACCGACGCCGTCAACGCCTTCAACGGCGACGGCCGTCCCACCGGCGCCGACGGGGTTGAGACGAGGTTCCCGCCCGCCGACCCGCGGTACGTCGAGGGACCCGTCGGAGGACTGCTGGTGAACGGTCCGTTCGGATAGAGAGCCGGACCTCCACCAGCGACGCGCCGGCCCCGGGCCCTCTCCTCCTGGGGTCGGCGCGTCACCTCTTTGTCGACCCGTGGACGCCGGACCACC
>JBKJPD010000175.1:0-3576 GCA_046595345.1 Pseudonocardia sp. | reverse complement strand
GAGCCGGTGGATTCCGCGCTGCGCAGCCACCTCGACATGCACGGTGCCTACCTGGAGAGCCAGCTGCGCATCGCCGAGCAGCTCGCCGCGATGGTGTTGGAACGGTCGGGGGATCCGCTGGTGGCGGACGCGGTCCGGGCCGTCGCCGATCACGGCGTCGCGATCGGGCGGGCACACGGACGCGCCAACGACGTGCTGGCCGCTCTCGCCGGACTTGAGCACGCGGTACCTCGTGCCGAACCGAAGTGGGACGGGATCGACGGCGAGCTGGCGTCGCTCGTGGGCGGAGCGCCGCTCGCGCTCCCCGCGCCCCAGCTCGCCCCCGTATCGCAGCCCGGCCCCGTATCGGAGCCCGGCCCCGCGCCGGCTCCTACCGCCCCGGCGCCGGTCGTCGCCGCTGCGGCCGCGGCCGCTCCGGTAGTTCCGGCCGCGTCTGCGGGGGATCTGCGGGCGGTGTTGTTGGAGGTGGTGGCGGAGAAGACGGGTTATCCGGTGGAGATGGTGGATCCGGGGATGGATCTGGAGGCGGATCTGGGGGTTGATTCGATCAAGCGGGTTCAGGTGTTGGGTGCGGTGCAGGAGCGGTTCCCGCATCTGCCCGATATCGGTCCGGAGCAGTTGGCGGAGCTACGCACGCTGGATCAGATCATCGCCTACCTCGAAGGGCCGGGTGGTGTGGCCCCAAAAGCACCTGAGGCCGGGGCCACCGCGCCCCGGCACCGGGTCGAGCTCGTCACGCTGCCGCCCGTCGACCTGATCGACGCGCCGTTCGCCGCGGATCCTGTCGCCGTGGTCGTGGCCGGGAGCGCCGACGGGCCGACGATCGCGGCGGCGTTACGCGAACACAGCTGGACCGTCCACGAGATCGGCCCCGACGCGGCCCTCGACGAGATCGTGCACGGTCGCGTGGACCTCGTGCTCGACCTGATCGAGCCCGGACCCGACCGGGCGTCCGCGACCCGGGCGCTGGCCGCCGCGATCGTGCGGGCCGGCCGCCTGGTCGGCCCGGTCGCCGCCGCCGCCACGGGCGCCCGGGGGGCGTACCTGACACTGACCAGGCTCGACGGGCAGCTGGGCCTTTCCGGGCGGCCCGATCCCGAGCAGGCCATCGTCGGGGGCATCGGCGGCCTGGTCAAGACGCTGGCCGCGGAGTTCCCGACATCTTCGCCCGCGCCCTGGACGTCGACCCGTCGCTCTCCGCGACAGATCTCGTGGCCGTGCTGCTCGACGAGCTCCATGACGCCGCGACCGACACCCCCGAGGTCGGCGTCGACGCCGACCTCGCGCGCCGGACCGTCGTCCCCGGGCGGCACGCCCGGGCCCGCGACCGGTCGGTCGTGGACACCGCCACCGCGGGGCCGGAACCCACCCCGGGAGCCGACGACCTGCTCGTCGTCACCGGCGGCGCGCGCGGTGTCACGGCGCTGTGTGTGACGGAACTGGCGCGCAGCTGCCCGGCCGGCTTCCTGCTGCTCGGTCGCACCCCGCTCGCCGAGGAGCCGGGATGGGCCGCGGGCATCCCCGACGACCAACTGCGCGCGGCCGCCATCGCGGGGCTGCGCGAGCAGCGCCCGACCCCGCGCCAGGTGGAGCGTGCCGTCGCGGCGGTGCATGGTCTGCGCGAGATCCGCGCGACGCTGGCCGAGCTCGGTGAGCGCGCGCAGTACCTGCCCGTCGACGTCACCGACGCGGACGCGGTCCGCGCCGTGCTGTCCCCGCACCGGGACCGCGTCACCGGCGTTGTGCACGGCGCGGGGGTGCTCGCCGACGCTCGCCTGACGGACAAGACCCGCGAGCAGGTCGACCGGGTGTTCGGCCCCAAGCTGGACGGGCTGTTCGCCGTGCTCGGAGCGCTCGACGAGGCGGCGCTGCGGCACCTCGTGCTGTTCACGTCAGTGGCCGGGCTGCTCGGCAATCCGGGCCAGGCCGACTACGCCGCCGCCAACGAGGCGCTGTGCCGGGTGGCGGCGTCGTGGGGGGCCCGGCACCCGGACCGGCACGTCACCGCGATCGACTGGGGAGCCTGGGACGGCGGGATGGTGACCCCACAGCTGCGCGAACTGTTCGCCGCGCGGGGGGTGCCGCTGCTGGATCCGCGAGCCGGTGCGCGGGCGTTCGTCGAGCAGTTCACGGCGGACCGCGCCGCGCAGCGATGCGTGCTGATCGGCGCGGACGTGTCGCTCGCCGGGCCGGGTCGCGCCGCGACGGCCGCGTTCACGGCGCGCCGCGACATCACCGCGCTCGCCGACGATCCGGTGCTGGGCGCCCACCGGATCGGGTCGCACGTCGTGCTCCCGGCGACGTTCGCGCTCGGCTGGATGATCAGCGTGGTGGAGCGTGCCCACCCGGGTCTCGTCACCGTGCAGGTGCGGGACTTCCAGGTGTACAAGGGGATCGTGTTCGACGGGGGCGAGCGCGCTCCCGGGCTACGTGTCGAGGTCGGTCCCGTCGAGGTCGGTCTCGTCGGTAGCGGTGCGACGGCCGGCGGCACCGTCCGCGTCGCGGTTCGCTCGGACGGGACCGGCACGCTGCCGACCCCGCACTACGCCGCCACGCTCGTGCTCGCCGCCACCCCGGACGCGGTGGCGACGCCGCAGACCATGGCCCTCCCACCTCCCGCCGAGATTCCCGAGGACGAACTGGGGATCTATGCGGACGCGGTGCAGTTCCACGGCCCGGCCCTGCAGGGCCTGCGTCGGGTCCTCTCGCGTACCGATGAGCGGATCGTGGTGGAGTGCCGGCTGCCCGACGTCGCGGTGGCGGCCGGTGCGTTCCGGGGCGTGCTGCACAGCCCCGTGCTCGCCGACCTGCTGCTGCAGGGTCCGCCGGTGCTGGGTCACCAACTGCTCGGACGGGCCTGCCTGCCGTTGGGCATCGGCCGGGCCGACTACCTCGCCCCGCTGCCCGACGGGGAACCGTTCGTGCTGGTCCTCGACCTGGTCCGGCGCGAACCCGCGGGCGCCGTGGTCACCGCGACGGCCTGCGCGCCCGACGGCACGGTGCTGGTGCGCTTCACCGACGTCACCGTCGTCTCGACGCCGGACCTGAGCGCCAAGTTCCGCGAGGCCGCCGATTCCCGCGCCGTCCACCCGCACGCCACCTACGACACACCGCAGGAGAACACGCGATGACCGGGGTACTGGAGTTCGTCGGCGAGCCGTTCGACGCCGTGGCCGCCGTGGCCGCCGTGGCCGCCGTGGCACCGTCGGCCGCAGATCCGCCCGCCGCGGAGCCTGCCGGAGTTCTGCTCCCGGCGGTCCTGCCCACGGCCGGGCGGGTGGTGACGCCGTGGCCGGATCCGGTCGCACCGCCGCAGGCCGGACCGGACCCGATCGCCGCGCTGCGTGCGGCGGTCGTCGGCGCGCACATCAGCGCCTTGCGGGCGCAGGAGAGCCTGCAGCGCAGGCTGCTCACCGCCCATCCCGCCGCCGCCCATCCCGCCGCCGCCTACCCCGCCGCGGCCTACGCAGCCGACAACGCCGTCGACCACCTCGTTGCCCGGCCGGTGCTGCCTGCGGGGTCGTCGGCAGCCACCCGTCCCGCACCAGAGGGCGCGTTCCGGCCACTGGCCCGAAC
>JBKJPD010000080.1:0-4120 GCA_046595345.1 Pseudonocardia sp. | reverse complement strand
GCTCGATGCGCGCTACTCGGTCACTGAGCGCTACCAGCCCGGGATCCCGAACGTCCCGGTGCACCTGTTCGCGACGGTCCGCGACGCCAACGGCGTCCCGGTCACCAACCCTGACGGGTCGCTGAAACGCGGCCCCGAGCTGGCGGACACCTACACCTCCGAGACCTGGCGGGCACCTACCGGTTGCACGCCGCGCAAGTACGACGGAAGTGTCCTCACCGACCAGCAGGCCCTCGGCCTGATCGACGCGACACCGGCCGACAAACCGTCCTGCGTCGAGGCACCCATGCAGGGCTGGCAGGCCCAGCCCTCGGACACCACCGCGGGCAACTTCAGCCAGACCGTGAACGGCAACTACGGCTTCTCCACCTCGAAGATCAACCTGTATCCGCCGGGTGACCAGAACAACCCGGGCAACCTCGCCGTGGGCGACCCGCTGCCGGCCGGGCAGACCCAACTGCTCAAGCCCGACGACTACATCGTCGCGGTCGACATCCCGAACAACCCCGTCGGTGGCGGCCCGATGTATCAGGTCACCAAGGAGGAGGACGTCAACATCTTCTCCGGTGACGGGTTCCTGCCCCAGGAGAACTTCCCACCGTCTGCGGCCCAGGCCGCCAACAACCCGGGCCCGGCCACACCGGTGGCTCACCAGCCGCCCTCGCCGACATCACAGCAGGCCGGCATCGTGGCGCCCTGCGCTGGTGCGAACCACACCGTGCACGTCACCGACCCGGCATTCATCGCCGGTGGCGGGAGCCCGTACGAGGGACTTCAGCGTCCGCTGTGTGACCAGAAGCTGGTGACGGTGCGCGGCTCGCAGGCGACCGCACCGAACTTCAACCTGTTCACCCCGGTCCCGCTTCCGACGCACTTCTACGGACTGACGATCAACGACTTGGGCCTGTCCAACGACAAGAGGTCCATCCAGTACGGCGAGGCACAGCCGCTGCCGGGCGTGCCGATGGGCATCTACGACTGGGCGGGCAAGCTCGTCGACACCGTCGACACCGACCCGAACGGCTACTACGCGGCGCTCGAGCCCTCGACGTCGACCTACAACTGCCCGCTACCTGCCGGGCCGTGCCCGAACATGTACCGGTTCGTCGGCAACGACCCCGGCCAGCCCGGGCACATCAACGCCAACTACAACCGGCGCTTCCGCACGATCGCGACGAACTTCCAGGCGTGGCCGGGGCTGTACACGGTGTCCGACACCGCTCCGACCCAGGTCGCGTCCGTGGCCGTGGCGCCGGGCACGACACAGATCAACCCGGTGAACTGCAACCCCCCGGTGGACAAGCCACAGGTGTTCGCGATCGACCGGCCCTACGTCCGCTCCACCGACACGACCACGGCTGCCCGAACGCTCACCCTCACCGGGCAGGGGTTCGGCCAGGCGAAGGGCACCGGACAGCTCACCGCCACGACAGCGAGCGGCACGGCGGTACCCCTCGCGACGACGACGTGGAGCGACAGATCGATCACCTTCACGGTGCCAACGGTGTCGGTGCTGTTCCCGGCCGGCCCGATGACGCTCTCGGTGCATAAGGCCGACGGCCAGTCCACGGTCAACGGGTTGAGCCTGCAGGTCCTCGGGAACGGCTACAACCCCAACCTGCTGCAGGTCAACCCGCCGCCAGGGTCCAGCCCGCCCGCGGCATCCTTCAGCACGGTGCAGGACGCGCTGAACGCGGCCCGGACCTCGACTACCGCCGGCGGGAACCTGGTGGTGGTCTGGCCGGGGACACCGGTGGCGGACAACCCGCAGGGCGCCTACTTCGAGAATTTGATCATGTTCACGGGCGTCCGGTTGCAGGGTGTCGGGCCAGGCGGCTTCTACCCCGACGGCACCTACATTCCCGGATCGGTGCTCGACGGGTTGGGCTTCAACCCCGACAACGCCCGTGGCACAGCGTGGTTCGCGCTGCTGGGTGGGCTCACCTACTCCGGGCCGGTGAACGTGCCGGACTCTGCGGTGCTCACCGTGCTCGCACCCGCACCCGCACCCGCACCCTCACCCCTGCCCGGGCCCATGTCCGCCCAGCAGACCATCGACGGGTTCACCATCACCGGCGGTGAGCAGTCCGACAACGCGACCAACCTCAACGTGATCTACGGCAACGCGAAGACCCCGCTGGGTGCTCCCGGCGCCGCGATCACCCAGGGCGGTGGTGTGTACGTGCACGCCGGGGTGAACAACCTGGCGGTGAGCAACAACGTGATCGTCGGCAACGGCGGCTCCTACGGCGGGGGGGTTCGGGTCGGGACGCCGTACAACACCACGATCCACAACGCGAACCTGTCGATCAGCCACAACCAGGTGCGCGACAACGGCGGGACGAACCTGGCCGGCGGGATCGGGCTGTTCGACGGCACCGACAAGTACTCGGTGGACCACAACGACCTGTGTGGGAACTTCTCGGCCGAGTACGGCGGCGGGATCAGCCACTACGGCCTGGGTACCGGCGGCACGATCGCGTCCAACCGGCTGTACCTCAACTCCTCCTACGACGAGGGCGGCGGGGTGTTCATCGCCGGTGAGCTCTCGGCGAACCTGGCCAAGCCCTCGGCGGGTTCGGGCCCGGTCACGGTCGACGCGAACCTGATCCAGACCAACATCGCCAACGACGACGGCGGCGGGCTTCGGTTGCTGCAGGCCGGGAACTCCCCGATCACGGTGACCAACAACCTCATCGACGACAACATCTCCACCCACGAGGGCGGCGGCATCGCCCTGGACGACTCCACCAACGTGCGGATCATCGACAACACCGTGATGCGCAACATCACGACCGCCACTGCGGTGACGAGCAACGGACGACCCGCCCCGGCGGGGCTGTCCACCGCCCTCAACTCGGGCCAACTGCAAGCCACGCTGCCCGCCGGCTCCCCGGCGTGGAGCAACCCGCTGCTGTTCGACAACATATTCTCCGGCAATCTCGCGGGCACCTGGAACGGGACGACGGTGACCGGGATCGATCCCCCGAGCGCCACGAACGTACCCGACCCCAGGGCCAACGACTGGGAGATGGGTTCGGGCGACGCCGGGGTCACCCTGACCCCGACCAACTCGATCCTGGCGGCCCAAGGCGCCAATCCAGGGGTGTCGGCAAGCTCGACGAACATGGTCGGTGTCGATCCGAAGGTCAAGAAGCCGTTCGACGTGTCGGTACAGATCCTGACCTCGCGCACCTTCCCGTCCTTCCGCGAGGCGGTGATCGTCGTCCAGAACGTCGCGCCGCAACTCCTGGGCGATTACCACCTGGTCGTGGATTCCCCGGCGAGGCGGGCAGGTGCGGTGGACAAGAGGTACACCAACCCCCCGCCGACGGTGGTGAGAGCGCCACTGACCGACTACGACGGCCAGTCCCGGCTACAACCCAAGATCCCCCTGCGCCAGCCCCCGCCGGTGCCATTGCCGCCGTTCCTGTACTACCCCCCTGACATCGGTGCCGACGAGTTCGTCGCCCCCTGAGTCGGCGCTGACGGGGTGGCCGCCGGGTTCCCCTGCCCCACGCGGCCACCCCACCCGGCCGACCTTGCCACCCTCCCACCACCCGTTTGCCTCTTCGAGGAGCACCCGTGAACGACTCAGCTCCGCGTCTGCGGATCGGCAGGCGCGCCATCTTGACCGGCGGGCTCGGCCTGGCCGGTGCGCTCGTCGCCGGCAAGTTCGTCGGATCGACCCCGCTCGTCGGCGAGGCGGTGCAACGCGTCGTGCAAGCCCGTACCGACATTCCCGCACCGCCGCGTGTCCACCTGGCGGCCACCGACGGCTGGGTGTCCATCGCCGACCCCGCGCGCACGCCCCCCATCGGGGGCTTCTGGCCGGACCCGGTGGCCCCGGCCGGGCGGGACCTCTACGTGTTCGGGTTCCGCGACGTCAGCGGCATGTCCGATGCCGATGTGAAGGCGCAGCGCGGTAAGGCGCAGATCTCGGCTCCGATTCTCGCGTTCGACGAGGACACCCACAACTACGTCACCCTGACGAACCTGGGGCTCCTGCAGCGCCCGGACCTCACCGATGGGCACACGGTCCACTTCCACGGCTTCCAGAACGCGATCCCGTTGTTCGACGGGGTGCCCGATCGGCACTGAGATAGACAGCTCCGGCACC
>JBKJPD010000070.1:0-5651 GCA_046595345.1 Pseudonocardia sp. | reverse complement strand
GTGCTCAGCCAGTTCAGCGCCGCTATCGCCGACACGGCCGCTGCGGAAGGCAACCTGTGCACACTCTCGGGCTGGATGCGCGGCCCGCGGCCGTACCTGGCCAGCGGAATCGCTGCTGTCGTCCTGGCCGCGACAGTCCCGACCTACACCATCGTCGCGGTCGCTTCCCGCGCCTTCGCTGCCTACTACGCCCTGCAGGCGGTCCTGGCACTGCGGACGTCGCACGGGATCAGCCGCAAGCTCGCCTACGGGACACTGGCCGTCCTGATGGCCGTCATCACGGCCCTGGCAGCGCCGGCAGGCTGACCGCGGATCGGCCCTGCCCCGCGGCGGCGCGGGCAGGGTTGCGCAGCGTGACGGCGAGGAAGTCGCGCTGGTCGGGGTTCAGGTACCGGGTCGCCGGTTGTGGCATATCGGGCAGCAGCTTCGCGGCAGCGAGCCCGAACAGTGTGCCCGGGGCCGGGTGGAAGATGTTGAAAGTGACCATGCCGGGATGGATGTCCAGCTCCATGCCGCGCTGCATCCCCGCCTTGACCATGGCCTGGGCCAGCCCGGCCAGGGTGAGCTTGTCCCCGCCGACGTAGACGAGGTTGCCCGCGCGGTCGGTGCCGACGCCCGATCGCCAGGTGTATTGGAACTGGTTCTTCGCATTGCCCCAGGCCCCGCTGGAGTTGTCGGCCAGGCCCGCGACCGGTGCGCCACCGTCGATGATCAGGTCGAGGTTCTGGCGGACGGCGGCGACCCGGGGGCTCATCGTGATGTCGCGTCCCCACTGCCCGATCGTGACCTTGCCGGCGGTGTCGATGACCAGGGACGCGGCGCCGTCACGTAGTGCCTTCACGGTGTGGCCGGCGGCGTAGTAGCCGCCGTTGATGTCCTTCATCTTCCATCCCGAGTTGAACGCGGCCACCAGCGTCGGGCGCAGCGTGGGTGGGACCTGCGCGTTGCCGGGGCCGGTGTTGCCGCCCGGCTCGCTCGTGCCGGCGATGAGATGGGTGTCGGTCAGTGACTGATCGAGCCACGCCACCCCGACGATCTGGCTCGGGAAGGTCGGGTTGGGCCGGAAGTAGCCGGAGTACAAGACCGGTGAGCCCCTGACCCGCTGCGGGCTGGGCACCCACTGCGCCTCTCCGGCCGGTGCCGACCTGCCGGGGAGCAGCGGCAGCGACGGCGGCCGTGCTGCCGCGGCGGTCGGTGTCGCCACCGGCGCGACCACCCCGACGGTGGGCAGCGAACCAGCGGCCGGCGCCGTCCCGGTCGGGGTGTTGTGGGCGTACCACCAGTTCTCGACAAGGTTCACCAGCCCGCCGCCGCCGTTGTCGCGTACCCACTCCACGGTGCGGACCTGCCAGGTGGCGTAGCCGGTTGCCGCCATAGCCCGCCCGTAGGACAAGCCGACGGTCCCGATCAGCAACGCGGCGAGCAGCGCCGTCACGCGCAACCCCACGCGGTGCCGACGGCTCGCCCGGTGCCGACGGGGCGGCCAGACGGGGCCGAGATCCTGTAACAACATTCAGTGCTCCTGCGCCCGGTGGAGGACGGCGGCGGCGAGCGGCAGTTGCGACGATGAGGGGAGGGCCAGCCACCGCGACCGCCACCGCGCACCGAACCTGGCCAGCGGCGCATTGACGTCGGCGCGGCCGGGGCCTTCGCGCCGGACCGGCCACCACGGCGCCCGCGAGCGCCAGGCCAGGTGCAGGGACGGCGTCGTGCCGCGGTACTCGTCGGCCGCGTCGGCCACCAGCAGTTCGACAGTGTGGGCCGGGGCGTGCGCGTCCACCGCGATCCGCCGCAGCGAGCGGCCCGGGCGGCCGCCGACCGTCCGGGCCTGGTCGGTGCTCCACACCGCGACCCCGCGGACGTGGCCGATCGGGTCGACCGCCACCCAGGCTTCGAGCCCGTCACCATGCAGTGCCGCGACCGGGGCCAGGGCGGCCGCGCAGTCGCGGTCGCCGTCCTGCAGCGGCAGCACCACCAGGTGGTCGCGGGCCGTGATCACGTCCTGGCGCAGCGCTGCCGCCGGTTCGCCGGTCAGGTCGAACGACGCCAGGTCGAGGACCGCCTCGTCGGCGTAGTGGTAGGTGTCCAGGCCGCGCCGGGCGAAGGGCCGGGGATCGGTCAGCTCGACGAACAGCGGCCGCAACCGCCGGGCCCACAGGACGTCGAGGTAGGTCGACAGGGCCAGCTCCTGGTCGCGACCGGCGGCGACCACGCCGCCGGGGGTGATCGCCCAGCCCCACCGCTGCCGGTACCGCGCGGCCGCGCGCCCGTCGAGCAGGTCCACCCGTCCGGCGCGCGGATGGGCAACCCCTGCCGGCGGCGCCGGTGTTGTCACGCAGGGATCGGTGATGCTCATCGGAGGCCTCCGTCAGATGGTCGGGTGCAATGACCACACCATCGCGCTCCGCTGGTTTCCTGACGATGTCACGCAGATGAGAACACTCTGATCTGCATTATTCTTCTGAGAAGAAAGTGAGACCATTCCACCGAATCCGCTCCTGAGAGAAAACTGATAGCGGTCGGCACAGTCGACGATTACCTACCGCGCCAATCCCTCATGTTCTCCCGGTTCCACCGTCACCACGGGCCACGACCACCAGGTCGTCACGGCAACGTCCGCGGCGACGGGCAACGTCGTCGGCGACCACAACCAGACGACAGCAAGCCAGGCAGCACGCCGACAGTTCGTGCACCGACCGGAGCGGCCACGGCACCACGATCGACAGCGGCCAGCACGACGTGGATCACCTCATCGTCTGACCGGTCAGGATCTGGAACGGCGCGAGCCGGCCGGGACCGAGGACGGCCCGGCCGGCTCCACCCGGTGCCGTACAGGGTCCGGCAGGTCGATCGACACGACCGCCCCGCCCCCGGGCCGGTTCGCGGCGCGCGCGTCGCCTCCGTGGGCCTGCGCGATGGCGCGGACGATGGACAGCCCGAGGCCGGTGCCGCCGCTGTCGCGGGTGCGTGCGGCCTCGGAGCGGTGGAACCGCTCGAACGCGTGTGGCAGGAAGTCCTCGGGAAACCCGGTCCCCCGGTCGGCGACCTCGATGGTGACTGTCCCGGCGGGCGACGTCGACATCGTCACGTCGACGACGGTGCCGTCGGGGGCGTGGCGGGTGGCGTTGTCGAGCAGGTTGTCCACCGCCTGGCGCAACCGGTCGGCGTCGGCGTAGATCACGAGCTCGTCGGGTGCGTGGACGGTGACGGTGACGGCACGCTCGCCGGCACGGGTTGCGGCGCCGCGGGCCGCCGCGTCGAGGACTGTGGGCAACGACAGGGGAGCGGGGCGGACGAACGGCTGGTGGTTGTCCGAGCGTGCGAGCAGCAGGAGGTCCTCGGCCAGCCGGATCAGCCGGTCGGTCTCCTGCCCGGCCCGGCTCACCGCGTCGACGAGGGCCTCGCGGCTGCGGCCGGGCCGGGCGGCGAGCTCGAGTTCGGTGCGCAGGATCGCCAGCGGGGTGCGCAGCTCGTGCCCGGCGTCGGCGACGAACCCGCGCTCGCGCTCCAGCGCCGCCTGCAGCCGGTGCAGGAGCGCGTTCATGGTCGTGCCGAGGGCGGCGATCTCGTCGCGGGTGGGGGGCACCGCGAGTCGGCGGCTCAGGTCCTGGTCGCTGATCGTCGCGGCCTGCCGGCGCATCCGCTCCACCGGGCGCAGGACGGACCCGGCCAGCAGCCATGCCCCGATGCCCGCCAGCAGCACCGCGGGCGGGCCACCGACCAGCAGTGCCGACGTCGCCCGGTCCACCGCGGCGTCGGACACGTCGGTGCCGGTCCCCACGACGACCAGGCTGTGACCGCGAGTGCCGGCGACGGTGGTGGCCAGCACGCGGCTGCGGTCCCCGTTCACCGTCGCGGTGAACGAGATCTCGCCGGCCGTGGCCGCGGCTCGTTGGGCCGGATCGAGCAGCGGCGCGGTGCCGGCATCCGCCGACGAGACGAGGATCTGTCCGTCGGGGCCGCTGACCTGTACGACTCCGTCATTCAGCCCGGTTGACGGTAGCTGTTCATCCGATCCCAGCTCGTTGGCGATCGTCGCGACCCGGGCCCGGAGCCCCGGGTCCAGCGAGGCGTCCACGCTCACCCGTAGCTGCAGCACGAAAACGAACCCGGCCACGGTCACCAGAGCCGCTGTGACCAGGGCGAACAGTACGGCGAGCCGGAGTCGCAACGGCATGGCGGGACGCTCCCTACCCGCACTCGACGGGCTCGGCGAGGATGCCGTCGGGCCCGGTGCGCAGCCGGTAGCCGGCCCCCCGGACCGTCTCCAGTTGCTCGACCCCGAACGGGCGGTCGATCTTGCGGCGCAGGTAGAGCACGTACTGGTCCACGACGTTGGAGCCGCCCTCGTAGGCGAAGTCCCACACGTGCTCCAGGATCCGGGTCCGGGTAAGCACCTGGCCGGGGTGGCGCATGAACAGCTCCAGCAGCGCGAACTCCTTGCTCGACAGCTCCAGCTCGCTCGTGTCCCGCCAGGCTCGGCGCAGCGCCGGGTCGAGCCGTAGCCCGGCCACCTGCACCACGGTGGGCCGCTCCACCACGCCGCGGCGGATCAGGGCCCGCACCCGCGCGGAGAGCTCGGCGAAGCTGAACGGTTTGGCCAGGTAGTCATCCGCGCCCGCGTCCAGGCCGCGGACCCGGTCCTCGATGCCGTCGCGGGTGGTGAGCATCAGTATCGGCATCCACCGGCCGGCGGACCGCAGCCGTCGGCACACCTCGACACCGTCGAGCCCGGGCAGCATCAGGTCGAGCAACACCGCGTCGTAGTCGAACTCGCTGGCCTGCCACACCGCGTCCGGCCCGGTCGAGGCGACGTCGACGGCGTAGCCGTCTTCCTCGAGACCTCGCTTGAGCAACGCCGCCATCCGCAGCTCGTCCTCGACCACCAGCACCCGCACATCCGCACCGTAGGCGCCGTCGATGAGAGCATGATGAGAACGACACTGCCGTCGGCGCGACGCCGAGCCGGGAGGCCGCAGTGAACCCGGCCGCACCGCCGGGCTGATGACTTGTTCTACGCATCGGCGCAACGCTGCGCCGGGATCGTCACGACACAGTTTGAAGTATCTGCTCACGCCCTGACCTGGCCGGTAACGGCGCAGTCGGGCGTCTCCGCTGGCGGCGCGAGTTCGATCGCCCGGCGGGGCGCGGTGACGACGAGGCGACCCCGGGACGGAGATCGGTCCGCGCAGTCGATCCGGGAGGTCGTCCGATGGCACCCGATGAACCTGGGCAGACCGCGGAGTACCTCGGGACCTGCGGCTGAGCCCCGGGGCCCGATCGGCAGGTGATCGTCAGACCGGCTGCATGTTGTGCAGTGATCAGTTGGTTGCCCTTGCGAACGTGATGACACTGCCCGATCGTCGGACTGCGCGGGCGAGGATCCGCGACGCCGCGCTCGCGTTGTCCGGCGAGCGCGGTCCCGATTCGGTCACCGTCCGGGAAATCGCGGCGGTCGTGCGAGCACACCCCTAGGTGCGCGTCTCGATCGCCGGCCACGCCTGTGTACCTGCCACGGCCCGGGTGCTCGGCCCTGCCGGGGCGGACGCCGCACCGGCCCGCTACGCGGCCCGGTACCAGCGTGCGTGGCGCACGTTCAGGTCAGTCCTCGAGTCGACGCTGGGGGGCCGGATCGAAGGCGGGCACACCCG